>DSAI01000053.1 GCA_011372845.1 Actinomycetota bacterium | reverse complement strand
GCCTACAAGATGGCGTGTCTCGAGTATCCCGGCAGCAAGACCGAGCTCTTCGGCACCTCCACGCTCGACGGCAGCGGGTACACGTGGGAGTCGTACTACGCGGTCGTGCTCACCAACAGGTTCTTCGCCGAGGTGTGGAACCCCGACGGGAGCATCACCAAGCTCGACATCGAGCCCGGGATCGGGCCGAGCGGCAAGATGAACTTCGTTTCGGCCGGCGGGGGCTGGATCCCCACGATGCCCGGCTGGCACCGGGTCTGGCTCCATACGAATGACCCGCTGATCAGTCTCCAGGGCGCTATCGTGAACAACGACGAGCACTACATCATGTCCACCGGGTTCCTTGCCGAGGAGTTGACGAAGAACAAGCTCGAACTGTCCGGCATCGTCGGTGACAGCACGTTCATCGATGTCCTGGTGGTCAAGCCGAACGGCGGCAAGAAGTAGTGCTGGCACGGTCACGCGGACGGAGACGCCCGCTGACCGATGTCACGCTCCGCTCACCGACCCCGGGGACCCGGTTCCCCGTGGTCGTTCTATACTTGCAGGGGTCCTCCGTCCCATCTGTCCCGCAAGGAGCTTCGCAGTGAACGACGAACCGCAGGCCCCCTATCCTCAGTACAGATGCGCCCAGTGCGGCAAGGAGCTTCCGCTCACCGACGCCCGCCTTGCGGTCATGTGTGGCGATCACCGCTCGGGCGATGAGGATATCGAAGTGACCATCCGCCCCGCGGTTCCAGCCGATCGCCACGACATCGAGGACATCTGCGACCAGGCGCTCGGGGAGACTGACGTGGACACCTTCGGCCGCTCGTTCGATGTGCTCGAGCAGGAGAATCTGGTCGCCGTCTTCGAGTGCGGACTCGCCGGCCTTCTGTCCCTTGCGGTGCATGAGGGTGATCTGGCGGTCGTGCTCCTGAGCGTGTACCCGGAGTTCCAGGGCCACGGCGTGGGGCGTGCCCTGATCGGCGCGGCGATCGACCTCGCGGCGTCGCGAGGCCTTCCGGCCGTGAAGGCCGCCATCAGCAATGACGACGTGCCGTCGTTCTCCTTCTATCAGCGCCACGATTTCGTGATCGATTCCATCGCCAAGGGCCTGCTCGCCGACCGCTACGGTTCCGCGGAGCCCGGCTTCTCAGGCATACTCGTGCGTGATGAGATCAGGCTGCGCCGCTCCGTGTGCCGCGCCTGAGCCGCCGCCTCCGGAAGGAAACCCCATGCGTCTTCGATCGTGGTCCGTCTACGCCTGCGCGATTCTCGCGCTGATGCTCCTCGCCGGCTGTTCGGCGGTGGGAGGCGAGGACGTTCCGGTCTCGACCGGTCCGGCGTTCCAGGATGTCGACCCCGACCCGATCAGGATCGGGGTGACACCGGATGGCGACGCGCTTCCGCTGTGGGTCGCCGACCGCGAAGGACTCTTCGGTGATGCGGGGGTCGAAGCCGAGATCGTCGTCTTCGAATCGCCTGCGGAACGGGACGCGGCTCTCACGAGCGGCTCGATCGACGCTTTCGTCGGCGGGATCGCCTCGGCGATGGCGCTCGAGACCTCTGGCGTTCCGGTGGCGCTCGTGGCGACCCTTACCGACCCCGCTGGCTCCGGCGAGACCTCCGGCACGGCCCTGCCCGATGGGGTCACCGACGGCCTGAGTGCCGACCCGGTCTTCCTTGGCATCGCTGACCACTATCTCGCGCTGCCATCAGGCCTCCTGGCGTCACGCGCGGTGCTCCAGGCGTACAACGCGGCGGTGGTCCGGATACAGGCCGATCCCGGCGGCTATCGTGATCTTCTGGCCGAGGTGGCGCGCATCGACGACGCATCGGTGTCCACGCGCTACCTTGCGGCGGCGGCGCCCGGGAGGAGCCTCATCGAAAGCCTGCTAGCGCAGCAAGAGACGGGCGGAAACGGCTCGCCGACACCAGGTTGCGACGATCTGGTTCTGGATATCGTACGGTAGGTCGTCAGGTGTCGAGCATGCGCTCCACGTGCTGCCTGAGGTCGCCCGGTGAGAACGGCTTGACGAGATAATCGTTGCAGCCGAGCTCTTCGCCGTGCGCAAGATCGTCCTTCTGTGCGGCCGTGGTGAGCATCATCACGCGCACGTCCGCCGTCTCGGGCCGTTTGCGCAGGAAGCCGAGCACCTCCCACCCGTCGAGCTTGGGCATGGTGACATCGAGGAGGATGAGGTCCGGCTTGCGCTCGATCGCCGTTTTCAGCGCTTGCTCACCGTCCACGGCCTCGATCAACTCGTGGCCGAGAGAACGGAGCGCGGCTTTCACGAGCATGCGGATCTGCGCGTTGTCATCCGCGGTGAGGATCAGTCTCTGCGCCATCGTCGCGATGCCCCTCGGTCGTGGCGTCCGGCCTGTCAGTCGCGATCTCTGTGCATGATCTCGACGATCTTCGACAGCTTCGCTTCGCGGCGACCACGTTCGCGCTCGAACTCAGCCCGTTTGGCCGGATCCAGCATCGCTGCGATATGGTCGGCCACCTCGGAGGGCTTGAAGGGCTTGGGGAGGTAGTCGGCAAAGGGGTCGGAGGCGATCTCGCGATGCTGCTCCTCAAAGGTTCCGGCCGCCGAGAGGAAGAGGATCGGCAGCTCCTTCGTCTCGGGGCGCTGCCGCAGCTTGTCGTGCACCTCGTGACCGGTCATCCCCGGCATCATGACGTCCAGCACCACCAGGTCGGGTTTGTGGGCGGTGATCGCGGCAAGCCCCGTAAGACCGTCCTCGGCCTCGAGGACCTCGAATCCGCGATTGCCGAGCGCTACTGACAGAAGCTTGCGGATCGACGGCTCGTCATCGACGACCAGGACCTTCTTCATCACGGCTGGTTCCTTCCCCTCAGGTATCGAGCAGTTCGTTGACCTGCAATACCAGGTCCTTGGGCGTGAACGGCTTGCAGATGTACTGCTCGGCGCCGCGGTTCAGCCCCTCTTGCACCTCGGTCTGCTGGCTCTTGGCGGAGAGCATGATCACCGGGATGTCGGCAGTGCTTTCGTCATCCTTGAGTCTGTCTAGTACGTCATACCCGGTCATGACCGGCATCATCACATCGAGGAGGATGAGGTCGGGACGCTCGGCCCGTGCCACCTCGTACGCTTCGCCTCCGTCCGCCGCCTCCAGGATCTCGTGCCCCCGGTTGCCGAGCGTGAAGGAGACCAGCTTGCGGATATGCGGTTCGTCGTCAGCCACGAG
>DSAI01000102.1 GCA_011372845.1 Actinomycetota bacterium | reverse complement strand
GCGGGTGTGGCGGAATGGCAGACGCGCATGGTTCAGGTCCATGTGGGGGCAACCCCGTGAAGGTTCAACTCCTTTCACCCGCACCACCGATTATCACGATGGCTCCGGTCCTGGCGGCCGGGGCCATTGCCGCACCCGGGGCCTCACGCGTGGTGTCTCGCTGGCCCTGCGCGGCGGGATCGGGTTCGCGTATACTGCGTCGAAGCGCGCGCCGGCACGCGTAGAGTTGAAGGTTCTGTACGTTCCGCGTCGTATACAGGATAGGTAGTATCCCATCGGCGCCTACGCTGCCGTTCGCTCGTTAGGACGTGTCGTACATGCTGTCTGAGCGCCTGCTCACCGGCGCCCTGCGCGTGCTCAATCGTGGCTACATGAGCCAGGAGCCGATGGATATCGCCCAGTTCCCGGATCCGGAGCCTGGCCGACAGTACTCGCTATATATCCACATCCCGTTCTGCGAGCGGCTGTGCCCGTACTGCTCGTTCAACAGGTTCCTCTACGGGGAGGATCGGGCCCGCTCTTACTTCACCACGCTGAGGACGGAACTCGAGCGCTCAGCCGAGCGTGGCTTCGACTTCCGGGCGCTCTACATCGGCGGCGGCACGCCTACGATCCTGGTGGACGAACTCTGCACGACGATCGATCTTGCGCGGTCGCTCTACCCGCAGATCGGGGAGGTCTCTGCCGAGTCGAGCCCCAACCACATCACCGACGAGACCATCTCGGCGCTCAAGGATCGCGTGCAGCGGTTCAGCGTGGGGGTGCAGAGCTTCGACGACGGCCTGCTCAACCAGATGGCGCGCTACGACAAGTACGGCTGCGGCGATGCGGTCTTCGAGCGCGTGGCGTACGCCGCGGGCAAGTTCCACTTGCTGAACGTGGACATGATGTTCAACTTCCCAAGCCAGACGCTCGCGATGCTGGAGAAGGATGTCGCGAGGGTGAAGCTCACCGGCGCCGACCAGACCACGTTCTACCCGCTGATGGCCTCGCCGAAGAACCGCAAGGAACTCGCGAGGACGATCGGCGCCATGGATTATGCCCGCGAGGCCGAGTACTACCGGGTCGTGTGCGACGGGCTCGCTCCGGAGTTCGAGCCAGCCTCAGCGTGGACGTTCTCCCGCGACAAGGGCGGCATGATCGACGAGTACATCGTCGACTACGAGGAGTACGTGGGCCTCGGCTCAGGCGCCATGTCGTACGTCGGCGGGCGTCTCTACAACAACACCTTCTCGCTCGACGGATATCGTTCACGGATCCAGGAAGGCCGGAGCGCCATCGCGAAGGCCGGCAAGCCGTACGACACCCTCGGTCGCATGCGGTACAGGTTCGTGACCGAGCTCTTCGGTCTCCGTCTGGACAAGCAGCGCTTCAAGGCCGACTTCGGGGTGCCGATCGAACGTGCGTTGCCGCTGGAGATGACCTTCATGAAGCTCGCGGGAGGCATCGACGTGAACGATGAGCGCTGGGTCACGCTGACCCCACGGGGACGGTACCTGCTGCTCGTGATCATGCGGGAGACGCTCGCCAACTCCAACGATTTCCGCGATCACGAACGGGAGATGCTGCCCGCGCACGAGAAGGTGCTCCTGAACGATACCGGTGTCGTACCGTGCGGCCCCCGCCCGAGCGGTTCTGCGCCGCGAGCTGAGGGCGCCCCGGGGGCCTTGGCGTCACCGCCGCATGGTATCGGGCGAGTGTCCTCATCGCGATTGCGCCGCCCCACTCCGTGAGTCATCATGGCTTATGGAAGAGGGTGGTCCCGGTGCCTGCCAAAGAAGAACCCCGTGGGTTCGATGACGACTTCACGACCGAGCACGCGCACAGGATGATCGACTTCTACTGAAAGACGCTCACCGAGCTGGGATATCGTTCCGTACCGTACAAGGACGTGGACGCACACATCGGCGATCGCCGGCTGGACACTCCCAGGTTCGACACCCTGAACCACGCTCTGTGGATGTGCAAACAGACGCGACTCTTCCTGCGGGTCGGACGTTTCGCCAAGGCCTACCGATGGATCGGTACCATCCAGGGAATCCTTCTGATGAACGGCGTCTTCAGCATCACGGAACTCAAGGGGCATAATCGGATCGACCTACCACCGGTGACGCCGCGACGGCAGTAGGTGGGGCCAAGGGGCAGATGTGGACGCGTTCTCACCCATACGGGGCAAGTGCTTCTACTGGCGCGAGCAACTCGACGACGAGGACCGGTACAACACTCGCGTGAAGAAGGAAGACTGGCGGGTGGAGTGCACGTGCTTCGTGGAGGGAATGCGCTGGCTGTACACGGCCAGCACCGTCCCTGATGACTGCCCCAACAAGCGGCATTGCCGCTACTACATCTACTTCGGCTGATGAAGAGAACGCCCCCCCTATTGGAGGGCCGTTCCGGAAGCCGGCTCGGGCAGTCCGTCGTCATTAATCCTTGTCAGCCGACGCCCCCACGATCAGTGCCGCGCGGGTAGTCCGCCGCCCGGGGTCATGCGCACGCGGTATCCGGCCCCGTTGCAGCCGTGACACGGGCGCCAGTTGCCTGCTCCCGCTCTCGACTCCACGGTGATGACCTTGTTGCGCCGGCACATGGGACAGGTCTCCTTGCGGACCACGCTTCACACCCCCTTGATGTGGCTCACCGATTATTAAGCAACCTTCAGGAAATGTCCAGAGTTCGTGTGCAAGCGGTCGAACAGCGGGGGTTGTCCGGCCGCGCGGGGCTTCATCCACATGCCGTCTCCGACGGTGCGCACCGGCCTGTGAATGACGCAACGGTAACGGCTCAAAGACGGGGCGATTTCGTGCGCTTGTTGCGGGTCGCGCGAAGGGCGATAAGGGGTGTGGGCCCACGCGGGGCCACCACTACGAGAGAGATAGGCAGGGACGAGCGAGATGCTGGAGGCAAGGGTTGCGCGTCGTGCGCAAGTCATCAGGTGGGACGAGATCGGTTTGCGGGCAGCGCAGGCCGTGGTGAACGTGCTGAACCTGCGCTCCGTACAGGTTGCGGCAGCCGCTATCGGCCCCCGGGCCGCTCGGGCCACGCAGCATGTGAGCGGCAGGATCGAGCCGCATGTGGACCGGATGGTACTCACGCTTGGACTGACCTATCCGCTGGCGATGGCGCCGCAGCTGTACAACGTGTGGGCGCTCGACCAGACCGCCGGGATCTCGAGCTTCACTTCGGTGATGGGTCTCGTGATG
>DSAI01000087.1 GCA_011372845.1 Actinomycetota bacterium | reverse complement strand
TCCCGGGTGGCGGCGCTGATGCTCCACGATGAAGGCCGTCCCGGTCCTGCCGAGACGGCCTTCGCCACGTACGGATCAAGACGGGCAGTCTCAAGGACGGCCCTTAGGCGCCTCGTCACATCGCCTCTTTGCTCGTCTCCTCGATCGCCTTGTCGATCTGCTTGCGCAGCACATCCGGCAGATCGGGGATGTCGATGTTCACGAAGCCCCGGGTGATCATCGATACCGCCTCGTCTTTAGGCAAGCCGCGCGTCATCAGGTAGTAGATCTCCTCGGCAGCGATGGGAGAGATCGCAGCCTCGTGGCTCAACTCGGCGCCCGGCGCGCCCTCACTGGCGAGGTCGGGGATCGCCCACTGGGTCGATCCCTCCGACTGCACGATGCCGCGGCAGTCGAGGTGCGCCTTGCACGAGTTCGTTCGGCCAACGAGGCGGCCGCGGGAGTACACGGTGGACTCATCCAGGGAGACCGTCCGCGCCACGGCCTCGGAACGGGTGTCCTCGCCGATGAGCTGCGTCTCGCTCCCGAGGTCGATGTAGCTGTCCTTCATGCCGTAGACGATGGAGTTGAAGACGGCCTTGGAGCGGTCGCCCACCAACTTGGCCACCGGGAACGACTGGATCGACTTCACCGGCTTGAGCAGCACGTAGTTGTTCACGTAGACGCCGTCTTCATCCACGACGATCCCCGTGCGTGGGCGGACGCTGAAATCCTCGGCCCAGTTGTGGATCATCGTGAAGGTGAGGTGTGCGTTCTTGCCCACGTAGAACTCGGAGATGCCCGCGTGGAGACCCTCCTCCACGTCGGTGTGGACGTTGCAGCCGGTGATCACGTTGGCCTCGGCGCCATCCTCCACCACGATGACGTTGTGGACGTTCTGGCTCACATTGCTTTCGCTCACGAAGAGGCAGGCCTGGATGGGCTTCTCGACTTTCCGGCCGGCCTTCACGCGGATGAAGTAGCCTTCCGTCTGATGGAGCGCTGCGAGCGCGGTGTACTTGTCCTTGCCGGGGTCGACCGCGCGCCACCAGTACTTCTCGATCAGCTCGTCGCCGTAGAGGGCGAGCGCCTCCTGAGTGCTCATGATCTCGATGGCGTTGTCGAACGCCTTCTCCACGCGCTCGTAGATGGGAGAGCGGTCGAGCTGGAAGTAGCTCGCCGAGCGGTTCGACTCGTCGGTGTCGAAGCCCGACATCAACGCCGTTTCCTTGATCTGGCGTTGCAGCGAATCGAGCGAGGCGATCCTGTCATGCTCGGAGACTGTGGTGAACCGTGTGATGTCGATGTCCGGGCCAAGCGCGGCCGGCTTGTCCTTGGCGGCCTCTGCCGCCAGACGGATCTCTTCGAGGCGCTCGAGCGCCGCTGGGCTCAGCTGAATGTCTGGCATAGTTTGCACTCCACACATGCGTCGTAACCGTGGCTGGATATCTCTTCGATCAGGTCGAGCGGGTTGCCCTTACAGGCGAGCCGGCCGTTGTAGAGCACGTGCGCCACGTCGGCGTTGACGAACTCCAGGATATGACCGGTGTGCGTGATGATCAGGCCGGCGCGCGTACGCTCGGAGATGCGGCCCTCGCCCTTGAGAAGGGCGTTCATGGCAGCGCCCACGACAGCGATGTTATCGAGATCCACGCCGCTCTCCGGCTCATCGAACAACGCGAGATCCGGCATCTGGGCGAGAAGCTGGGCCATCTCGGACCGCTTCGCCTCGCCGCCGGAGAAGCCCATGTTCACGTCACGCTCGAGCATGTGGCCGAGGCTGAGCTCCTCGTCGAGCTGTCCGATGGCCGCATCGTCGAGCTGCCCCTGCGCCGCTACGTCGATTACCCGGCGCAGCTTGACGCCACGGACGGCGGGAGGGCGCTGGAACGCGATGCCGATGCCCATGCGGGTCCGCTCATCGATCTCCATGTCGTCGAGATCGATGCCCTTGAACAGGATGCGTCCCTGGGTGATGCGGTAGCCCGGCATGCCGACGATGGTGTTGAGCAGGGTCGACTTACCTCCGCCGTTGGGGCCGAGAAGCACATGCGTCTCGCCCTCGAGTATGGTGAGGTCGACGCCTCTCAGGATCTCACGGTCTCCCATGGAGACGTGCAGATCCTCGATCTGCAGCAGGGCGTCTGGCTGTTCGGAGGCCATTGGTCACCTCGTTCCTCGAATCGTGATGTCCACGAGGACATACTATCGCTATGCTACGTCACACTGGCGATGTAGCAGGGTCTGCAAGCGCACCTACTGTAGCAGCAAGCGCGCCATTCTGATACCCCCCAGGGGTATACTCGGCAGCAATCTACCCAGTGTGGCCGCGTGCTTGCTGCATCCTGGCGGAATGGACGCTCTCGATGGCTAAGGAGGCCGGGTCAGCGGTGGACGGTCGGAACAGTGCCGAGGAGGAGTTCATCGCCCGCGTCTGGCGCCACTATGAGGAGCACGGTCGCGACGATCTGCCCTGGAGGCGCACCACCGACCCGTACAACGTGCTCGTCTCGGAGGTGATGCTTCAACAGACGCAGGTGACGCGCGTGGTGCCCAAGTACGAGGTGTTCATGCGCGAGTTCCCCACGGTCGAGTCGCTGGCTTCAGCGTCGCTCGGCATGCTGTTGGGCGCATGGCAGGGACTCGGCTACAACCGTCGGGCGCTCGCCCTCAAACGGGCCGCCGAGATCATCGTGACCGAGCACGGAGGGGAGGTGCCGACCACGCTCGACGGCCTCACGGCGTTGCCCGGAGTGGGCCACGCCACCGCGGCGCAGGTGCTCGCCTTCGCGTTCGATGTGGGAGTGCCGTTCATCGAGACGAACATCCGCAGCGTCTACCTGCACGAATTCTTCCCGGACGCCGAGGATGTCCCCGATGCGGCCATCCTCCCGCTGGTGGAAGCGACGCTCGATGAGGGTCGGCCCCGCGAGTGGTTCTGGGCACTGCTCGACTACGGCGCGCATCTCAAGGCGACAGGCGGCAACCCGTCGCGCCGGAGCCGCCACCACACGAGACAGAGCAGGTTCGAGGGGTCCAACCGGCAGCTGCGGGGCAGGATCCTCGCAGCGCTCGCCGGGCAGGAGCCATTAGGTGACCGGCTGGATACCGATTCGACCGCGGCGATCGTGGGGTTCGATCACGAACGGGTGGTGGCTGCCCTCGAGGCCCTTCAGTCGGAGGGGTTCGTGGTGTCGCATGGCGGGCGGTGGCGCCTCGGCTGAATGCCGAGCTTGCGCGCCGCCTCGTTCTCGAGCAGCCGCGCCGCCTCGTCCGTGGCGATACCGCGC
>DSAI01000035.1 GCA_011372845.1 Actinomycetota bacterium | reverse complement strand
CTGCGGGTGGCGTCACCCGCCGTGACCCGGTTCACCACGCGCGACATGCGCGTCAACGGCGGCATCCATGTCTGCATCGCCGACGGCGACCCCCAGTCGATCGAGATCCACTTCTACGACGCCGACGGCATCGACCTGTCCACAGGCCAGGAGAAGAAGGTGGAACGGCTCTACTTCCGGGGCGAGTTCCGGCGGGCGTTCTTCGACCAGGTGGGTTTGATCATGTACCCGCCGCGCGCGATCGAGTACTACACCACCGGCCTCACGACGGCGATCGACGACGCCAGCGCGTCCCGCAGGCGTTACACGGCTGTCGTGGACATGGGGCTCAGTCCGGCGTCGTTCGTTCTCCCCGCCGTCGCAGCCCAGTGGGGCGTGGATCTGATCGGCCTCCGTGCCTACGTCGACTCCGAGCAGACGCCCGTGGATACCGAGAGCCGCGCAGACGTCCTCAAGCGGGTGGCGCGGTCGGTGGACATGTTCCAGGCGGATGTGGGCGTGCTGATGGACTCCACGGCCGAGCGGATCACGCTTGTCACCCCGGCGGGACGCATCCTCGATCATGACACGGCGCTTCATGCGATGGTCTGGTTGTGGGCGAACTCCGGGCTCTCGCGCAAGGACGGCGTTGGGATCGCCGTGCCGGTGACCGCATCCACCGCGGTGGAGAGGATCGCCGGAGAAGCCGGTCACTTCGTACGTCGCACCGGAACATCACGGCGGGCGCTGTCCGCCGCTGCGCTCGATCCGGCGATCGGGTTCGCCGGTTCCCGCCGCGGCGGCTTCGTGTACCCGCACTTCCTTGCAGGGTACGATGCCGTGATGTCCTTCGGCATGCTGCTCACACTGCTCGATCGACATGGGATGGACCTGGACGAAGTGGTGGTCGCGCTTCCGGAGTTCTTCCTCCAGGAGACGTCGGTGTTCTGTCCTTTCGACCGCAAGGGCGTGGTGATGCGGTCCATGGCGGCGGTGTCTCGCACGAGTGAGGTCGATGTGATCGAGGGTGTGCGCATACCGCACGACGACGGCTGGGTACTCGTGCTCCCACACGCCACGGAGGCCCAGGTGGCGGTCTATGTCGAGGGTGACTCCGCTGAGCGGGCGGCGGAGTTGCTCGAACGCTACGTGGCCGAGGTTCGCGAGACGATAGCCAACGGCTGAGTCACGTCCGGGTGACGCTCGGTCCGCGCCGCGCCCCGGCATGCTATCATCACCTATTTGGAGTGGCCACATTCTTGCTGGTGAGGCGTCATATCGCCGGTACATCGGGAGTCGTTTCCCACGGAGTGAGAGCGGACGATGAGCACCAGCGACACGCACGAAGACGATAGGACGATGCAGACTGCGGGGGCAGGGATTCACAGCGCCGCCAGGCGGCGGCTGAGCTGGCCCGGCTGGTTGGCGCGGTGGCCGAAGGGCGCGCGGGCGGCAGCGCTCGTTGGAGTCGTCGTGGTAGCCGTTGTGGTACTCGTCGCCGTGGTGGATGTCGTCTTGTCCTTTGGCACGGTCCATCCGGGTGTGAGCGTGGGCACCGTCGATGTGGGAGGGATGACGCTCGCCAACGCCACCGATGCGATCCAGACGCATGTGGCCGAACAGACCGCCGTTCCGGTGACGCTCGAAGTGGGAGACGACCGGTGGGAGGTCGAGGCGGCGTCGATAGGCGTGTCTGTGGACGCCACCGCGCTTGCCGAAGCGGCGTACGACGTAGGCCGCGGGGATGTGACCGAGGCCGTGTGGGAACGAGTGCGTGCGGCGCTCGGCGGCGTGTCGGTACCGCTCGACCCCGCATACGACCCGGCAGGTCTTCAGTCGCTTGTTCGGCGCATCAACGATTCCATCGCACAGCCACCGATGGACGCCGGTGTGCGGATCGAAGAGGGAGCGGTGCACCGTATCGCCCCTGAGGACGGCCTCGGTGTGGATGAGGAGCAGACCCGTGACGCGCTCCTGATCGCGTTCCTGTCGGACGAGCGCATCGTGTCGCTGGACCTCGTGCCTCTTGCCCCGGAGATCGATGAAGAGGCGGCAGAGGCGGCATACCGGGCCGCTGTGGCCATGCTTTCCGGTCCGCTCGAGCTCTACTACGAAGACAAACAGTGGACGATCCAGCCCACGATCATCGGCCAGTGGGTCGACTTCCGGCGCGCCGAGAGCGCTGACGGCCCGGTCCTCGAGGCGTACCTCGCCTCGGAGGAGATCTCCGCGACGATCCTCCCGCTCGTGGCCGAGGTGGGCAAACCCGCCAAGGACGCGAGTTTCTCGGTCTCCAACGGGGTGGTCACCATAGTCCCGGGCGAAGACGGTCTCGCGGCTGACGCCGTGGACCTTGCAGCCAAGCTCGAGACCGCGCTGGTGGGCGGGCAGGAGCGCCGGGTAGAGCTCGCGATGCGCCGCGTCGAGCCCGCGCTCACCACCGAAGAGGCCAAGGGACTCGGCATCAAGGAACGGCTCGCGACCTTCACCACTGAGTACTCCCCCTCGAACAAGCCGCGCGTCAACAACATCCATACCCTCGCCGATGCGCTCGACGGCACTCTGCTGGCGCCGGGGGAGACCTTCAGCTTCAACGGCACCATCGGCGAGCGCACCGCCGCGAAGGGGTATCAGGAGGCGCCGGCCATCGTGAACGGCAAGCTCGTCCCGCAGTTGGGCGGCGGCATCTGCCAGGTGAACACGACGTTGTTCAACACCGTGTTCTTCTCGGGACTGCCGGTGGTGGAGCGTCACAACCACTCGCAGTACATCAGTCACTACCCCAAGGGCCGTGACGCCACGGTCTCCTGGGGAGGGCCGGACTTCAAGTTCAGCAACGACACCGAGCACTGGATCCTCATCGCCACCGGCTACACCAACTCGTCGGTGACGATCTCCCTGTACGGCACCGATCCCCGCTACAAGGTCACGTACGAGACCGGGCCGTTCACGAATCTCAGGAACCCCCCGGTCCGTGAGGTGGAGGACCCCACGCTTCCCGAGGGGACGCGCGTGATAGACGAGCGTGGTGTCTCGGGACGCACGATCGTGGTGACCCGCATCGTCACCAAGAACGGCGCGGAGATCCGACGTGATACCTTCAAGTCGGTCTACCGTGCCACCGAGGAGGTCGTGCGCGTGGGCACCAAGCCCGTCGCCGCGCCGTCAACGCCGGCGACATCCACGCCGTGACGGAGTAGCGCGGGAGTACGCGAGATGAGAGGGGTGGCGGGTGTTCCAGCCTGAGTACGAGTCCATGGACCGCGTGCGGCTCGAGGCGGTGCAGCTCGAGCGGCT
>DSAI01000214.1 GCA_011372845.1 Actinomycetota bacterium | reverse complement strand
GCGGTGTGGATGCCATCCCCGTGGCACGCGCTGACATCGGGACACCTGAGCTCGCAGTCGCCCTCGGAGGCGACGGCACCATCCTGAAGGCGGTACACATCCTTGGGCAGCTCGACGTGCCGATCCTCGGCGTGAATCTGGGCCGCCTTGGATTCCTCTCCGGCGCGCGTGGCGAGGACGTGCTCGAGGCCGTCTCCTCGGCGCTCGCAGGCGACGTCTCGATCGAGCGGAGGCAGACGATCGAGGCCACCGTCATGGCGGGTGGGCGTGAGGCGGGATCGTATCGGGCGCTGAACGAGGTGTTCGTCGGCCGGGGAGCGACATCGCGGTCGATCGAGCTTGAGGTCGATGTGAACGGCTCCGTCATCGGACGATATCTGTGCGACGGGGTCATCGCCGCAACCCCCACTGGTTCCACCGCGTACGCGCTCTCGGCCGGTGGACCCGCGGTGGCGCCGGGGGTACGCGGTATCGTGACCGTTCCCGTCGCGCCCCATACCATCGCGGCGCGGCCGGTGGTATCCGCGCCCGGCGACGTTCTCACGCTCCGGTGTCCCACGCTGGCGCGGGCCGACGCATGCGTCTCTGTGGACGGCGACCAGGTCCCGTGCCGTACGACGCTCGACAGCGTGCGGATATGCGTGAGCGATCAGGACGTGCGCCTCGTCCGCGCTAACGGGCGCGGGTTCTACTCGACCCTCGGTACGACCTTCTTTGGAGTCTGACGTGCTCGTAGAGCTGCATGTGCGGGATCTCGCACTGATAGAGGACGTGTGGCTGGAACTCGGCCCCGGCCTCACGGTGCTATCGGGGGAGACCGGCGCAGGCAAGACCGTGCTCGTGTCCGCGCTGAAGCTGCTTCTGGGCGAACGCGCCGATTCGGCGATGGTGCGGCAAGGAGCTGCCGAGGCGGTGGTGGAGGGTCGGTTCGTGATCGACGGTCATGACATCGTCGCTCGCCGCCGCATCAGCGCCGAGGGGCGGTCGCGCTGCTCCATAGACGGCGAGATGGCAACGGTGGCGATGCTCGCGGACACACTCGGCCCGATGGTGGATCTTCACGGCCAGCACGAGCACCAGGCGTTGTTGTCGCCGGCCCGCCACGCCGGCTATCTTGATCGCTACATCGGTGAAGAGGCCGCGCAGGCGCTCGTGCGATATCGGGAAGCCCGGAGGACGGCCAGGGAGGCGGCCGCGCGTCTGGATGAGCTTCGTGGGGCGCTGGCCGATCGGGAGCAGCGGGCCGACTACCTCCGCTTCGTGATCGGGGACATCGATGCCGTTGAGCCGCAGGCGGGTGAAGACGAGGAGTTGACGGCGCTATTGCCTCGGCTCAGGTATGGTGAGCGGCTGGCGGAGGCGTCATACGCGGCATGGCAGGCGCTGAAAGAGGAGCGGGGTGCCTCGGACGGGCTCTCGGCCGCGCTCGCGGCGCTTGGCGGTGTCCGGGGTCTGGATCCCGCGCTCGACGGCTTCGCGGAGACGGTCTCCCGACTGGACATCGAGCTGCAGGAGCTCGCGGCACAGGTCCTTGAGTATGCGGAGAGCATCGACCACGATGCGGAAGCTCTGGATGCCGCCGAAGCGCGGCTGCACCGCATAGAGGGGCTCACCCGCAAGTACGGTGGCACCGTGGCGGCCGTAATCGCCATGCGGGAGAGCGCCTCGGAGGAACTCGAGGTCCTCGAGGCGGGTGAGGCGGGGCTGGCAGACGCGGAGCGGCATGCGGAGGAGGCGGCGGCTGTCCTGCGTGATGCCGCGGAGTCCCTTCGCGCCGTCCGTGATGCCGGCATAGCGCCGTTCGTGGCACGGCTCGGCGAAGCCGCCTCCGATCTGGCGCTTGCGCACGCGGAGTTCGGCGTCGAGCGGACGGCGTTGCCGTTCGAGTCGTGGACGTCGGACGGCCCCGAGCGGGTGGAGTTCCTGTTCACGTCCGCTACCGGAGAACCGCTCCGGCCGCTTGCCAAGATCGCGTCGGGCGGAGAGGTCTCGCGGGTGATGCTCGCCCTCAAGGGCGTGCTGGGGGAGGCCGACGCGGTGCCGGTCCTGGTGTTCGACGAGGTGGACGCCGGGATAGGCGGCGCCACTGCACATGCGGTCGGGGAGCGGCTGGCGAGACTCGCCCGGAGCCACCAAGTGCTCGTGGTGACGCATATTGCCCAGGTAGCCGCGTGTGCCGACGTCCAGATGGTCGTGGAGAAGCAGGAGCACGATGGCCGTACGGTGACCACCGTCCGGAGCGTCACCGGCGATGAGCGCGTTGCCGAGGTGGCCCGAATGCTCTCGGGCGGCACCTCTGAGGCGGGTATCGCACACGCGCGCGAGCTGCTCTCTGCGCAGGTCGCTGACATGGTGAGAGGGTAGCCAGAGATGTACGTATACGGGACCGCACGACTGGACCATCGCACGAAGGACCTCGTCAAACGGCTCGAGCATGGCGACATCGCCATCATCGATCACGTCGACATGGATCGTCTCAGCGCTGAGTCGCTCCTCGAGTCCGGCGTTGAGTTGGTGATCAACGCCTCGCCGTCGATCTCCGGCAGCTACCCGAACCTGGGCCCGTTGCTGCTTCTGCGCGGAGGCGTGGAGATCCTGGACGCGGTGGGCCAGGAGGTCTTCGAAGTGGTGACCGAGGGCGATCGGATAGAGGTGTCACGCGGCACGGTCTATCGCGATGGTGAGGCGGTGGCTTCCGGTACGAGGCTTACCATCGAGGGCGTCGAGGCGGCCATGACCGAGGCCACCGGACGTCTGGACGAGCAACTCGACGCGTTTGCACGGAACACGATCGAGTTCATCGACAAGGAGCGCGACCTGCTGACCGGTCCGGTCGCCGTGCCGCATCTGCGCACGCATATCGAGGGCCGGCACGCACTCGTCGTGGTTCGCGGATACGACTACAAGAACGACCTGCGCACGCTCGTGCCCTACATCCGTGAGATGAAGCCGGTCCTCATCGGGGTGGATGGCGGCGCCGACGCGCTGCTCGAGATCGGACTCAAACCGGACATCATCATCGGCGACATGGATTCGGTGAGCGATGAGGCTCTCACAAAGGCACGAGACCTGGTCGTCCATGCATATGTCGACGGGCGGTGTCCCGGGCGTGAGCGGTTGCAGTCTGCGGGGCTCACGGGTACCGAGTGGCGCAGCGCGGGGATGAGCGAGGATCTCGCGCTGATGCTGGCGAGCGAGTCGGGCGCCGAACTCATAGTCGCTGTCGGGACCCACTGGAACCTGCTGGAGCAACTCGACAAGGGCCGCAAGGGTATGGCATCGACGTTCCT
>DSAI01000184.1 GCA_011372845.1 Actinomycetota bacterium | reverse complement strand
TACTGCACGGGAGGAGGGTACGCCGTCGGGGACTGAGCGGGGAGCGCACCAGGAGGCTGTGCGGCGGGCACACCCGGAGCCTGAGCGGGGGGTACGTCAACGGGTGCCGCCGGCGGCTGCTCGGGCACCTCGACCGATGGCCGCACCGCGTGCAGAAGCTCTCGGTGCCGGCCCTCGGCGCGCCGCACGACGTGCAGAACTGCTCGCCCCTAGGAGACTCCTCGATCGCGGGCCTCTCAGAGCATAGCAAAGCGGGCGACGCTCCCCGGCCCGGAGGACGCGAAGACTACTGCCACCACTCCAGCCCGCCACAGAACTCCAGGCTGTGAGTCCTGTCGCCGATGTCCGCAAAGGGTACGCCCGCATAGATGCCGCCACCGGGGCGTGGGTTGCTCATCATGCCGTAGACCGACTTCCGCGCCTCCTCCTCAGAGGAGAATGCGCCGGTGAGCGGGACCTTCACCAGCGGCACGTTCGGGTCGATCCCGCCGCCGGGATACGTGTACGCCATCTCGTCGGCCCTGAACCGTTCCACCGTGGTGATGTAGATGGGCTCCCACCCGAAGTCCTTGCAGTACCACGCGATGTAGTATGTCTCGCTCGCCTGCTCCACCGGCACGCTGCCGTCGGGTGAGACGGCGATGCCCACTCCGGGGCCGTTCAGCGTGTCCGCCGCTTCGCCGGCGACCTCTCCGGCCGACTGCCCGCCCGCTCCGGCGGCAGTACTCGCATCAGCTCCCACGTTCGCCTCGGCCCCCGCGCTGGCTCCCTCTTGCCGCTCGATGGCCACCTGTGCGATGGACATCGCGTCGGTGAAGCCGATCCCCACGGGGTTCACGGGTACGTCAGGGAATGCGATCGTCTGCGCGGCCATCGCTGCCTTGGCGGTGCCCACGACAGCGTCGGTCATGCCCTCGGTCCGGACCTTCTGTATCTCGTCCATATCGGTGGATTCGTCGTGGAACCGGTCTTCCACCGTCCGGGCCGCACTCGCGTACCGGCTCATACCGCCGCCGGCCTGTACCGCGCCGAGCGCGAGCGCTGTGGCGGTAAGCGCCACCAGCATCACCTTGCCCGCGAGCACCACCAGCGCGACCATGCCACACCCTCTCAATAGGTCTGGACCGTATACAGCCGTCCGTCCAGGTAACCCACCAGCAGACGGTTCCCCTCGTACGCATACGCCTCGTAACCATCGAACACGACGTCGACGCCGGATAGCGCGATTCCCGACTCGCCGAGGAGTCCCTCCACGTCGGAGACCCGCGTGGCCTTCTCGAAACGCCAGGGAGCGCTCGACGTGCCGGCGATCGGCTCCGTGAAGGTCATCGCCTCCTCGGCCACCTGACGCCCGTCGATGAAGTACACGATCGCGCCGGTCTCCGGGTAGAGCCATTCCTCCATGCGCACGTCGTCCTCGCCCGGGCCACTGGGACCGTCGGCCACCACGAACGCCGCCGGTGCGCCGTACGAATCGATCACGACCTGCTGCTCAGCGGTGGGCACCGCGATCTCACCCCAGTTGGTGATGAAGCCGTAGGCGAACCCTGCAACCGCTGCGATCACTAGCACTGCGGCCCAGACGCCGAGCCAAAGGCAGCCGCGCTTCTTACGGGGACCTGGGGCGTAAGCCTGCTCGGGGCGCACGAGCGTGGCGCCACAGTGGTCGCAGTAGACCGGTCCGCGTAGGGTGCCCGCATACGGGACACCGCCACGTCTGCTGTGCGGTCGCAGGAGTCGGCACGTCTGGCGACACCTCGTCACCCCCCCTCTCCTGGTATACCCGTTGCGGCACGTCCGCGCCAGATGCGCTGCGTAGCGGCTAGCCGATGCTCTCCCGCATCAGCGCCACAACGCGGTCGGCCGGGAAGGCCGAGGCGAGCGCGCCGCAGGCGGCGAACACGTAATGGCGATCGATCGCCACCCGCGCGTCGGCGGGAGGAAGCAAGCGCTCGCTCTCCGAGCCGCTCGCGCGCACCGACGCCAGCATCGCCTCTCCGCCCGGAAGCCGCGTGAGCGCGCCGCCGGTGCCGATCACCAGTCGGCAGGCCGTGAGATCACGTCCGCGAGCCACCGTCTGACGCCCGCGCGGCGTGTACAGATGCGCCAGCCGCCCGGCATGCCGTTCCACGCCCACGCGCGCGGCGGTCCGTGCGAGCACAATGGCGGCCGCCGTCTCCTCCGGCGTGGCCGGGATCGCGGGCGGCAGCAGCGGCGGCCGGTCGTCCTCGGCCAGGAGCGCCGCCACATGTGCGGCGCTCACGTACGTGCCAAGGTCGCCCTCCACGGTGCGCTTGGCGTGCGGCTGCGGGTCCGTGGCGATTGCCGCTATCTCGGCGGTGCCGTCGGTCACCGAGTGGACATCGGTGGTGGCCCCGCCCACGTCTACCACCACGAGGTCGCCCATCTCCTCGGCAAGGAGTTCCGCCGCTATCAGCACCGCGCCGGGCGTGGGCAGGATCCGCCCGCTCACGTATCCGGCGATGCGTTCCATCCCGGGTGCATGGGTGATGTGTTCTTCGAACGCGTCGTGGATGGCGTGCCGGGCCGGCAGGATGTCGAGTTCGTCCACGCCGGGATATACGTTGCTGGTGAGACGCACCGAGAAGCCGGCGTCCTCGAGCACCGCTCTGGCCTCTCCGGCCACCGCCGAGTTCCCCCCGTACACCACGATCGGTCGTACGGAGAGCCCCGAGAGCCGCGCCGCGTTGTAGAGGACCACCTCCGAGTCGCCGCCCTCCACCCCGCCTGCGAGCAGGACGAGCCCGGGCCGCGCCGCCTCGATCAGCGTGAGGTCGTGGTCGCGCAGACGCCCCGCGGTGACCACCTCCACCACGCCGCCTGCGCCCAGTGCGGCCTCGCGTGCCGCCATCGCCGTCATCTGCTGCGTGAGCCCGTGCACCGTCATGCGCAGGCCGCCCGCTGCCGACGACGTTGCCAGCGTCACGCGCGAATCGACCGGGCCCACGGCCTCCTCGAGCGCGGCGCGTGCCTCATCAACGCCAAGCGTGACGTCCCCGGCGGCCACACTGGTGGGGGCCGTCGCCTGCCCCACGAGCCGCGGGGACCCGGCAGCGTCCGCGCGGAGATCCGCGAACGCCGAGAGGACGGTGGTGGTCGAGCCGATCTCGGCCACGAGGGCGTCGATCGGCGCGGCGTTGGCCATGAAGGACTCCTTCCGTCAGGCGGACCGTGGCACGACCTCCCCCAAGGATACGACTCCCGTGCAGCGGTGTGTCCACCCGAACACGCACGCATGAAGCGCGCGCCTCTCGGGGCGCCAATCGGCTATACTT
>DSAI01000026.1 GCA_011372845.1 Actinomycetota bacterium | reverse complement strand
GTGGAGCTCTCCACAGGTACCGGCGCCGTCCATACCGCGCCGGGGCACGGCGACGAGGACTATCTGATGGGCGTGCGGCACGGACTGCCGATGCCGATGCCCGTGCAGGACGACGGCACGTTCGACGCCGGCGGCGGTCCTTTCGAAGGGATGCGCGTGTGGGACGCCAACCCGCGTATCATCGAATGGCTCGGCGAGCGCGGGACGCTCGTCGCGTCGGCGAGGATCTCGCACAGCTACCCGCACTGCTGGCGCTGCAAGCAGCCGGTCATCTTCCGCGCCACGGAGCAGTGGTTCGTGAGCATGGAGAAGACCGGTCTTCGTGAGAACGCCATGCGTGCGATCGGCGAGGTGCAGTGGATCCCCGGGTGGAGCGTCAACCGGATGTCCTCGATGGTGGCCGACCGGCCCGACTGGTGCATCAGCCGCCAGCGCGCATGGGGGGTGCCGATACCCGTGTTCACCTGCGCCAAGTGTGGAGAGACCGTGGCCACGGAGGCGACGTTCGACGCGGTGATCGAGCTGTTCCGCACCGAAGGCGCCGACGCGTGGTTCACGCACAAGCCGGCCGACTACCTGCCGCAGGACACGGTCTGCGGCCGATGCGGCGCGGGTGTGGACGACCTCAAGCCCGAGGACGATATCGTGGACGTATGGTGGGAGTCGGGCGTGTCGCACACCGCGGTGCTCGAGGTTCGTGATGAGTTGCACCGCCCGGCCGAGCTGTACCTCGAGGGGTCCGACCAGCACCGCGGATGGTTCCAGTCGGCGCTGCTCACGAGCGTGGGAGCGTACGGTATCGCTCCCTACGCGCGCGTGCTCACCCACGGGTTCATCGTGGATGGCGAGGGCCGCAAGATGTCCAAGTCGCTCGGCAACACCATCTCGCCGCTCGATGTCATCGAGAAGTCGGGGGCGGACATCATCCGGCTGTGGGTCGCCTCGGCAGACTATGGCCAGGACATCAACGTCTCCAACGAGATCCTCGACAGGATCGGCGAGGCGTATCGCCGCATCCGCAACACCTTCCGGTTCCTGCTGTCGAACCTCTACGACTACAGCCCGGAGCACGAGGTGGCATGGAGCGAGATGGAGGAGATGGACCGGTTCGCGTTGGTGCAGCTCGCGGACCTCACGGCCAAAGTGACGGCCGCGTACGACGGATGGCGGTTCCATCAGGTGTTCCATGCGGTGCACGGTTACTGCGTGACCGAGCTGTCCTCGTACTACCTGGACGTGCTCAAGGACCGGCTGTACGCCGACGCCGCCGACTCCACGGGGCGCAGGAGCGCGCAGACGGTGCTCGCGACCATCCTCACTACGCTGGTGCGCCTGATCGCGCCGGTGCTGACGTTCACCACCGAGGAGGTATGGCAGTTCATGCCCGAAGCGCTGCGCGGCGACGTGGTGAGCGTGCAGCTCGCGGGCTGGCCTGCCGTGGACGTTCCTGCCGATGATGCGGCGGTCCTGCGGGAGCAGTACGGCGTCGTGCTGGCGGTGCGGGACGTTGCCACCAAGGCGCTCGAGGAAGCGCGGAACGCCGGGACGGTGGGCAAGAGCCAGGAGGCCCGGCTCGTCGTCGACGCCCCGGCCGAGGTGCTTGAGGCGCTGGGCGCGCGTCACAGCGGCGTGCTCGCGGAGCTCTTCATCGTCTCCGAGGTCGCCCTCGATGCCGAGTCGGCGGAGATCTCCGTGCGGGTGGAGCGTGCGTCCGGGGAGAAGTGTCCGCGGTGCTGGAACTTGCGCGCGGTGGGTTCGGACGGGTTGTGTGAGCGGTGCTCGAAAGTGGTCGCGGAGCTCGGCTGAGCCGCGGGCGCGGGGCGCGCCACAGCCCCGTGGTATATACTCGGGAACGTGGACCTGACCGGCGCCTCCTGCGGGGAGGCGCCGTAGTATAACCCCCGCACGCAGGGAGGATGGACGATGAAGGCGCTTGATATCGCCGCGCTGAAGGAGTCGCTGGAGCGCGAGCGCGAGCGGGTGCTCGAGGAGATCGCCGAGTATGAGCGCTCTGATTCGGAGACGCTCTCGGACGTCTCCGGCGAGAACAACTATCGCGACCACATGGCCGACCAGGGCTCAGCGACCTTCTCGCGTGAGCTCGATCTGAGCCTCGAGCACCAGGCACGCGAGGGGCTCGCGCAGATCGATCGGGCACTTGCCCGCATCGAGGACGGGACGTACGGCATCTGCGTCCGTTGCGGCGAGCCGATTGCGCCGGCGCGCCTCGAGGCCATGCCCGAGGCGGACCTGTGCATCGCCTGCAAGGAACGCGAGGAGAACGCGTAGTGACGGTCCGTCGGGGGCTGGCGTTCGCCGCCATCGTCGCGGCTGTCGTGGCGATCGACCAGGCGACCAAAGCGGTCGTGCGCGCGTCCATGGACGTCTACGAGCAGATCCCGGTCATCGACGGTGTGCTCTGGCTCACGCATATCGAGAACACCGGAGCCGCCTTCGGCATGCTCCGTGGCCAGCAGTGGTTCCTGATCGGCACCGCCGTGGCGATGCTTGCGGTCGTGGCCTACGTGGTGCTGACCGTGCGGCTCGACAGCGGGTGGGCGCGCATCGCGCTCGCTCTCGTATCGGGAGGCGCCATCGGCAACCTGATCGATCGCGCGGGCGCCGGTGCGGTCACCGACTTCTTCGACCTCGGCTGGTTCCCGGTCTTCAACGTGGCGGATATCGCGCTCGACGTGGGCGTGGCCATTCTTGTAGGAGTCCTGTTGTTCGGCCGTGGGCCGCTCACGGTGTCCGATGCGGCCACCGAAGACAGCGCCCCGGGTGCAACGTCGCGGGAGGTGCTTGGCAACGATGCCGGAACGCCTGACGCATAACGTCCGTGCCGAGGAGGCCGGCACCCGGCTTGACGTCTTGATGGCGCAAGCCGATCTCGCGCACTCGCGCTCCGCCGCGCAGCGTCTTCTGGCCGAGGGAGCCGTGCTGGTCAACGGCGACGTCGCCACCAAGCGCCATCTCGTGCGGGCGGGCGAGCGCATCGAGGTCTTCGTGATGACCGAGGAAGAGACCGTTCTCGAGGCCGAAGACATCCCGCTGGACATTCGGTACGAGGATGGGCATCTCCTCGTGCTGTCGAAGCCCGCAGGCCTCGTGGTGCATCCGGCTCGCGGCCATACGTCGGGGACGCTCGTGCACGCGTTGCTCGCGCACACCGACGACCTCGGCACACAGGCGGGCGAGGAGCGTCCCGGCATCGTCCACCGGCTCGACAAGGACACGTCGGGGCTGATGATGGTGGCCAAGACCGACGAGACGCAGATCGCGCTTTCCGAGGCGCTCAAGATCCGCTCGGTGGAGCGC
>DSAI01000139.1 GCA_011372845.1 Actinomycetota bacterium | reverse complement strand
TCGCATCTTCCTGTGGCAGGCGGCGCTCCTAGGCGTTGCCGGCACGCTTGGCGGCATCGCGCTCGGCTTCGGCCTCATCGCGCTCTTCGGCGTGGTGCCCGTGCCGTTCTCGATCAGCCCCGAGCCCACGTTCATCGCGCTTTCCGCGGTCATCGGCATCACCGTTGCGCTGCTCTCATCCGTGATCCCCGCACGATCCACGTCGCGGCTCGACCCGATCGAGGTGATCCAGAATGGCTGATCTCCTGGTAGCCGATGCACTCGAGAAGGTCTATGGCGAAGGCGACGCCGCCACGCGCGCGCTCAAGGGCGTGAGCTTCACCGTGGCCGAGGGCGAGTTCGCCTCGATCGTGGGGCAGTCGGGCTCGGGCAAGTCCACGCTGCTCAACCTCATCGGCCTGCTCGACACGCCGACATCCGGCCAGGTGCTGTTCGGCGGAGAGAACACCACCGCGCTCGGCCGGAAGGGCAGGTCCCGCGTACGGAACGAGGGACTCGGCTTCGTGTTCCAGTTCCACTATCTGCTACCCGAGTTCAGCGTGTGGGAGAACCTCACCATGCCCGCCCAGATAGCGGGCCGCACACTCAGCGCCAAGGAGCGCGACCGTGCACTCGAGACACTGGCGCTGCTCGGCCTTGAGGGCCTTGAGAAGAAGAACGCCAACCAGCTCTCAGGAGGCCAGAAGCAGCGCGTGGCCATCGGGCGGGCGCTCATGAACCGACCCCGGTTGATCCTCGCCGACGAGCCCACAGGCAACCTGGACACCGCGAACACGGCCACGGTGTACGAGCTGTTCCGCAGGATCAACGCCGAAGTCGGCACGACGTTCCTCATCGTGACGCACGATCGAGCGGTAGCACAGCAGACCGATCGCATACTGGAAGTGCGCGACGGCGAGCTCGTGCAGGACGTGCGCAACGACTACGTGTAGCTGTGGGCTACCGGTCATTGCGCATGTTGCTGAGTGCCGCCACAACGATACCCAGACACATGCCGACGCCCATCCCGAGCACCAGCTTCCCGAGCGCCGTGCCGATCACCAGACCCACGAGCGCCCCGATCACGATCGCGGTGCCCACATCCATGCGCTTGCCGTTCTTCCCGGGATCCTCCGGCGTATGCCGCGCCATCCTCAGCCCCTCCTTGCAGACTCGACGACAGCTCCGGCCACGGTGCCGACCGCCGCACCGGCGATCATGCCCAACACGAGGTCTCCAAGGAGGATCCCGAGACCCATCCCGAGCCCGGCGCCTATGCCGATGAGCGCGCCCATGCCGGGCGCCGCCTGGCGCGGGGCCACACCGTGCTCGATGAGCGGTCGGCTATCCTCAGCGCTGCCTACGATATCCATGTGGTCGTTCATCCCCCGCTCCTTCCTAAGCTGCAGCAGTGACCTGTCCGTCGACGACACCGTCGCGCATACGTACCGTCCTGTCACACGCCCGGGCGACCTCAGGGTTGTGCGTGACGATGATGAATGTCGTTTTGTTGGCGCGATCGGCGTCGCGCATCAACGCGACGATGTCGTCCGAGGTCGCGGTGTCGAGGTCGCCTGTCGGTTCGTCGCCCATCACGATCGACGGACCGTTCACCAGCGCCCGGGCGATGGCCACCCGCTGCTGCTGACCGCCCGAGAGTTCACTCGGCAGATGGCGCACTCGATCGCCGAGACCGACCTCCTCGAGCAGCGCGTGAGCGACCACCGATGCACTCTTGCGCGACGCGCCGGCGTACTCTGCGGCAAGTGCGACGTTCTCGAGCGCGGACATGATGGGAACCAGGTTGAAGCCCTGGAAGATGAAGCCCACCTCCCGACCGCGAAGCCGTGCGAGTTCGCGGCCCCGCAACCCGTCGACCCGACGGCCCGAGAGCCATACCTCGCCCGCGTCGGGTGTGTCCAGGCAGCCCGCGATATGCATCAGTGTGGACTTGCCCGAACCCGACGGACCCATGATGGCCACCATCTCGCCGGGCGCTACCTCGAGCGAGGCCCCGCGCAGGACGTCCACGTAGTTCTGCTTGCCCAGACGGTAGCGCTTCGTCACACCGTCGATGCGTACGATCGGTTCCATGTGCGTACTCCCTCCTCAGCGGCACCCCCCGCGGCGCCGCGCGTCGTTCTCTGTCACCTGCGGCCCGCAGGGACCCTCATTCGTAGCGCAGGGCGCGCACAGGGTTCAACCGGGCCGCGTACCACGCTGGGTACAGCCCCGAGACAATGCCGTGCACCAGCGCGAATGCGACGGACCCTGCGGCGAGCCGGGGCGTCAGGAGGAACAGCTCGGTTGCGCTCTGCGCCCCCGCCTGATTGCCCGCCGCCCCCACGAGCGCCCCGAGGCCGAGGCCGAGAAGACCTCCGATCACGCCCATCACGGCCGACTCGGCGATGAACTGGCGCATGATCGCCCCGTCGGTGGCGCCGATCGCCTTGCGAACGCCTATCTCACGTGTACGCTCGGCCACCGACATGGTCATGGTGTTGATCACGGACAGACCGCCCACCAGGAGCGACACCACGGCGATGGCGTAGATGATCTGGTTGAAGATCTTCAGCGGCTCCTTCACCGAGGTCTCGAAGCCGGCGGGGCCCATGGCCGAGACATCATCGACCTTCTGCGAGATGACCGTGGCCATCTCGTCGGGATCCTGACCGTCCTCAAGGTAGACGTCGATCGAGGTGACGAGCGTGTCGCGATCGACCGTGTCCCGTATAGCGGCCGGAAGGTCGGCGACCAGGAGCTCCTGCGCGTCGGCAAGCGGGATCTGCACGGCCATGTCCGGCGCCGTCAGGGTCTTGCCGAGAATGCCCACCACCTCGAACTCGGTGCCGCGCACGTCGATTGTGCCGCCCACCTCGGCGTCGAGATTGGATACCAGGTCGGCCCCGACGACCGCCACGCCGCGGTCGCCCCTTTCGAGCTCGCGGCCCTGCACGACCTCCGACTCGAAGGACTCGTAGCCGTGCTCCCGGAAATCGCTCGCCTGGATGTTGGCGGCCACGCCGATGCTCACAGCGGACGGCTCCGTTTCCAGGAGCATCATCACGGACCCTGCCGCGCGCGCCACGCCGTCAACCCGCTCGATCTCGCCGATGAGGTCTGTGGAGATCGGCTCAGTGGAGAAGACGGCCATGCCGCTCATGCCGCTCACGATCACTTTGTCGGCGTAGTGGTCAGCACCGCCGTCCACGAGAAGGCTGAGCTTCTCGGCTATCGACCCCATCACGACAAGGGCGAGCACCCCGATCGTGATGCCGAATATGGTGAGCAGCGCGCGCGTCTTGCGCCTGAACACCGACCGTAGGACCCTCATCGTTGCTCCTCGTGAC
>DSAI01000186.1 GCA_011372845.1 Actinomycetota bacterium | reverse complement strand
ATCTCACGTCGGCCGGATACGGACGGTGGACACGTATCATCGCGGCGGTGGCGTTGATGGCCATCGCCGTGGTCTCCGTGTGGGATCACCGTGGTGATCCGACAGTCGTTATCGCCGCGCTCCTGGTCGGCGGCATCCTCGCGTCCGGTTTCGTTCTTGCGCACCGTACGCTCAGCGCACGGCTACGGGGCATCGAGGAGCGCCCGTCCTCTCCCGGTGACGGCGACTGACAGGGAGTCGTTCCTGGTGCATGTGCACGGCGAGGATGCTACGATGATGGTGCCTTGCCTTGCGTGGAACCGGCGTCAGCGGTTGAGCCAACACTTCTTGACCGGGAGCCTTACATCCCACAGGCGAGTGGTATCCCTTCGGGGAAGCGCGAACCTGAGGTGCGGGCACCCACCTGCTGCGGCAGGTTCACCCGGCCGACCACGCAGGGCGGGGTTCGACCATACCCTGAGGGGTGGAGGAAACATATGCGCAGGATAGTCGTAGCAATCGTCGTAGCACTGCTCGCGTTCACCGTGATCGGCTGCGGGGCAGCCGAAGACACGGCGGCCGAGGATGCACCAGTCACAGAAGAGCCGGAAGCCGCACCCGCGCCGGCGGAGCCCGAGGGGCCCGAGTATCTGACCGATCGCTCGGCCAACGATGACGACATCGCGCCCGCTCCGTTCCCGTCGTTCACCACCACGCTCACACCGCACGCCTTCCAGGCCAAACTCGATGCCGGCAGGGCCATGATCATCTACTTCTACGACAGCGAGCAGTTGGTCACCGACGATGTGCGCGAAGAGATCGATGCGGTCGTCGATGACTACCGTGGCCTGATCGATATGGTGACGTTCGATGTGAGCGGTAACGGTGATGCCACCGCCGCCGAGGCCGCAACGATGTACGCGAACGAACTCGGGGTCACGAGCACGCCATACACGCTCATAGTCGATCGGGACTCGTTCATCACCTGGCGCTGGAAGGGCTACGCCGAGAGCGGCGTCATCAAGCGCGAGGTCGAGCGCGCCACGCGCTAGAAGTGCGCGACCTGTTCGACGACACGGCCGAGCAGAACCTTACCGAAGGTGCGCCTCTTGCTGCGCGGATGCGTCCGCGTACGCTCGACGAGTTCGTCGGGCAGGGCGATGCCGTGGGGCCCGGGACCGTTCTTCGGACCGCTATCGAGATCGACGCGCTCTCGTCGCTTATCCTGTACGGTCCTGCAGGGACCGGCAAGACGAGCCTCGCCCGCGTGATCGCCGGCATGACCGAAGCTCACGTGGTGGAGCTCTCGGCAGTGGATGCGGGCGTCAAAGAGGTTCGGCTGGTGATCGAGCAGGCGAGGGAACGCCTCAAGATGACCGGTCGCCGGACGCTGCTGTTCATCGACGAGATCCACCGCTTCAACAAGTCGCAGCAAGATGCGCTGCTCCACGCGGTGGAGGATCGGCTGGTCGTCCTCATCGGCGCCACCACCGAGAACCCGTTCTTCGAGGTGAACACCCCGCTCATCAGCCGCTCGCGGATCGTCGAGTTCACCCCGCTCACCGACGATGACATCCGGGCCATCCTGGAACGCGCGCTCCAGGAGCCGGGGCGTGGTCTTGGGGGTTCGGTCAGCCTCACGCCGGAGGCGCTCGACGCGATCGTCACCCGGGCCGGCGGTGACGCTCGCAGCGCCCTCACCACGCTCGAACTCTCGGCGCAGATCGCGTCTGCTGCAGCTATCGAAAGAGCGCCAGGCGAAGTGCCGGTCGTGACTCCGGACGAGGTCGCCAGGGCCACGGCGGTGCGTGCTGTGCCCTACGACAAGGGTGGGGACGCCCACTACGATGTGATCTCGGCGTTCATCAAGTCGATGCGGGGCAGCGACCCCGACGCCGCCGTGTACTGGCTGGCGCGGATGGTGGCCGGCGGCGAAGATCCGAAGTTCATCGCGCGGCGGATGCTGATATTCGCCTCGGAAGACGTGGGGATGGCCGATCCCGGGGCGCTCTCTGTCGCAGCGGCGGCCTTCAAGGCGGCCGAGTCGGTGGGCTGGCCCGAGGCGCGCATCAACCTTGCGCACGCCGCGATCTACCTCGCGCTGGCTCCCAAGAGCAACGCTGCCTACGTGGCGATCGATGAAGCATTGCGCGATATCCGTGAGGGGCGGGCCGAGCGCGTGCCAGACCATCTGCGGAACCGGCACCGTCCGGGCGCGGACCTGTATCCGCCGTACCTGTACCCGCATGACCATCCCGGCGCGCGGGTCGAGCAGCAGTACCTGCCCGATGGGCTCATCGGGAGGCGGTACTATCGCCCGGCAGCGGGGCCGGGCGAGCAGGAAGAGCCGTAGGTCCTGCGCACGCCCTTTGCTACACTGAGCGGGTACCCTCGCAGTTCCACGAAGGGCAGGCTTTGGACGCTTCCGGGACCCTCAGCATAGTGCTCATGGCCGTCGCCATCGTGCTGTCGCTCGTCGCTCTCTACGGTGTGGTGGTGGCGGTGAGAGCCGTGCGCGACATACAGGCGGCGGTCGAGGACGTGAGGGTGCGTATCGTCCCGTTGCTCGACAAGGCCGATGTGACGATAGATGCCGTGAACGCCGAGCTTCTGCGACTCGACGCGATCGTGTCGCAGGCCGAGGGCGTGACCGATGCCGTCTCCACCGCGAGCGATTTCATCCGCTCGCCCGTCAACACCGCCGCGCAGGGCGTTGCGCGCGTCATCCGTTCGTTCGGCAAACGATGAGCGCGTCTGCGGGTCTCATAGAAGGAGGATCCATGGCTAGCGATCGGATCACGCTGACCGTCCCCACGCGTGGGGAGTATGCCAAGACGGTGCGGCTCACCGCGGCCGAGCTGGCGAGCAGGCTCGGCATGTCCTATGACGAGGTCGATGATGTGCGCATCGCTGCTGAGGAGGCGTTCGTCTACGCCAGCCAGTGCATCGGAGAGGACGGCGAGGCGACGTTCACGTTCCTCGTGTCCCCCGATTCGCTCGAGATCGTCGCGGGGCCGCTGCGGGATACGCGGTCCGTCGAAGAGGCGCCGGGAGGGTATGCGGAGTTCATCCTCCGTTCCGTGTGTGACGAGTTCGAGATCGAGCGCAGTGACGAAGGGTGCAGTCTGCGGCTGTGCCGCCGTGCGGGATCCGTTACGGGAGAGCCCGGTGCCTAAAGCCCAGCGCCGACAGGAGCGGCGGCTCGTGTGGGACAAGGAGCACACGAGGCAGCTGTTCATCCACTATCACGAACATGGCGATGAGGAGTCGCGGGACGAGCTCATCACCATGTATCTCAACCTGGTCAAGTACCTGGCCAGCCGCTTCCGCAACAGGGGCGAGCCGATCGATGACCT
>DSAI01000183.1 GCA_011372845.1 Actinomycetota bacterium | reverse complement strand
GGTGATGCGATCGCGGCCCTCGGCCAGGCGGCGCACCTCCTCCTCGGCGGTGCCGTCGCCGGCAAGCAGCGCCGTTGCCTGCGGGAGTCCGTCGATCGCCTTCATCAGGACCTCGAGCCGCAGCGCGTCGCGCTTCTTGCCGATGAAACACACCCGGATGGCGTCTCTTGCCTCCGACATGCGTGAGGGCTGCGGGAAGCGCGCGAGGTCGGGGGCGTTCTCCACGAGCGCCACGCGCTGATCTCCGGCGCCGGTGCCAGCAACGCGCCCCACCTGACCGGGATTGGCGAACACGATGGCGTCGGCGCGCCGCACGCCGCGCCGCTCGATCAGCCGGACCGCCGCACGCGCCACCGCGCCCTCGATGCCGCTCCGCGGGATCATCTTGCTCTCCGCGTAAAGTTCGTGGAAGTCGAGCACCAGGCGGACCTTCGGCCGCTGACGCTTGACCCGGACGCCCACTGGCACGGTGTCGGTGTCGTGGCAGTGCACCACGTGCGGATCGAGCGCGAGGACCGCCCCGGCGGCCGCGTCCCAGAACCGGGGGTACCGTCGCACGTTCCTGAGCCCCGCGCCGTGGCTGGCGGGCGGACCGAGGCGCACCACGTCGAACCCGTCGCGCCGCTCGTGAGCCGGATGCGACTGCGAGCGGTCCCACGCCACGATCGTGACCTCCCAGCCGGCTGAAGCGAGCACGCGGGCTTCCTTCTCCACGCGCGGATCGGAGGCCGCGTCGTTACTGAGGACCATCGCCACACGCCTCGTGCTGGGCATTGCCGCATCGGCGCGCGTGAGATCACTCATCGCCCGCACCTCCTTGCGGTGACCGGCCGTCCGTCTCGGCCATGCCGAGCACACCGCTCGGGCATTGCCCGGCCGCGACCTCCCGGTAGAGCGCTACCAGCCGCTGCCCAACCACTGCAGGGCCGTAGCGCTCGTGCACGCCGAGGGACAGCGCCGCCGGATCGAACGAGCCGATGCGATCGAGGGCGCGGCCGATGGCGCTCGCAAGCGACTCGGCGTCTCCGGGTTCGGCGAGCTCGCCCTCGGCGGGACCGACGATCCCCTGCGGGCCGCCGGATGCGGTAGCCACCACCGGCGTGCCCGAGGCAAGCGACTCCAGCAGCACCACGCCGAAGCCCTCGCGGAGCGACGGCAGGACGAACAGGTCGGCCGAGCGGTACTCCGCAGCAAGCGCCTCCCTATCGAGCGCCCCCGGGAACGTCACGCGGTCCGCCACGCCCAGACCCGCGGCAAGCGCCTCGAGGCTGCCACGCTCGGGGCCCTCGCCCACCACGCGGAGACGCAGATCGGGCTGGTTGGGCGCCAGCAGCGCGAGCGCCTCGATAAGCACGCGATGCCCTTTCACGTCCACGAGCCGGCCCACCGACAGGAGCGTGTCGGCCGAGAGCGGCGTCTCGCGCACGGTGAACGACGCCGCGTCGAACGTGTTGGGGATCACGAGCGTGCGCGCCGGATCGGCTCCGAGGAGCGCGACCGTGTCGCGTGCGAGCGGCTCGCTCACGCATACCACGGCAGCGGCATCGCGGACCACGGGCTCGAGCTCGGCCTTCCATGCGGCGCGGGTGAGGTTGGAGTAGAGGTCCGAGCCGTGCACCGTGACGATGTACGGCAGACCGTGCCGCTGGGCGAGCATGCGCCCCGCCGCACCCGCTGGGTAGAGGGTGTGCACGTGCACGAACGAGGGACGCTCGCGTGCCACCACCGCGGCGAAATCGCTCTCCGAGGCCGCCGCCATCGACCGGGCCACGTGCGTGTACCGCAGCCGGCGCGGCAGCACGTGATATGCGGGATGACGCACCTCGAGGCCATCGAACGCCGAGTGCGACGGCACGAACGGGCGCGGTAGGAATCGGGCGAGCAACCGCGAGGTGCGCGGTACGGGCGCGATCACCGACCACGACACCGCATCGGCGGTCGCCCGCACCTCCTCGGCCACGAACAGGCCGCGTGCGGACTCGGCAGGATTGGGGAACTGCTTGGAATATGTGAGCCCGACGAGCGGACCGTGATCCCGGTCGTCCACTGGGACCCGCTACCCCTCGTGCGGGATCGCCCGCGGCCGCTCGCGCACCAGCACGACCAGAGCCGCCAGCGCGAGTCCCGCGAGTGCGGCGCCGAGGGCGGTCCTGCGGCGCTCCGACTCCACGTCCTGCTGCTTCACAACGGGCTCGCCGTCGTACGCGAACGCCCCCTCCTGCTGCTGGAGGAGCGCCTCGTCCACGATGAGCGTGGTGCGCACGGAGTACAAACGGTAGCGGGTGTCGACCCGCTGCGTCGAGGTGAGCTCCGGGTCCTCCAGCGCCGCTTCCAGCACGCTGACCATGTCACGCTCCTCGGCGACCCTGAGTCTGGTGCGGCTCAGTTCGGACTCGCTCATCTCGAGGTACCTGGCAACCACCGCCTCGGCGGCCACATCGGCAACCGTGCCGGCGGTCTCCTCGGAAGGCCCGATGTACCGCGCGTGGAACCCGGTCTGCGGGTTGCCGGTGGTATAGAAGGACAGGCTGCCCTCGTCCGCCCCGGCCTCCTGCAACACGGCGTCTTTGAAGTCGGCCGACTGCACCACGGAGAGCACCCGTTCGGGCACCGGAAGGCCCGGGTACCGCGAGACCGTGGCGTTGTCGATCCGCATCGTGGCCTCCCCCACCCACATGGGGTCACCCGGATCGGCCACGAGATAGGCGGTCGCTCCGGCGATGAGCGCCACGGCCCCGAGGATCCACCATGCCCGTAGCAGCGCGTACACCAAACGACGAACGTTCGACTCAGACATCCTGGACCTCCGAAGACAGCGCGGCACGCGCGATGGTCGATCCTGCAAGAAGTGCCACTCCAAACCACAAGTACTCGATATAGAGGAAGTACTGGAACAACGAACCCACTGCATACGAGGCAATGATAGCAAGCCCCGCCTTCTGTCCGAGTGTGAGCCGGTCGCCCGCCTCGGCGAGCAGGTCCACCATCCCGTTCGGGATTGCGGACGATCCCTGCGCGCGGATCGACGTCCATGCCGTCCTCAGCACGGCCAGGGTGATCGTGATCTCGGCCACCAGACCGGCGATCCCCATCTCTGCCCACATAGCGAGCGGCAGCTGATGGGGTCTGATCACCGAGAACGACGATCCCGCGATGCGATACGCGGGATAGGCCATGTCGAACGCGCCGAGGCCGGTGCCCATAGCCCAGTGGTCGCGGATGATCTCGAGCGTGGACGTGATCATGTAGTAGCGCGTGGCTGCCGACTGGTCCGAGTCCACGTCGGTAAGCGTGGTGAACCGTCCGATGACCGCCTCGGGGTTCGCCGCCACGAT
>DSAI01000065.1 GCA_011372845.1 Actinomycetota bacterium | reverse complement strand
GGACGAGGGCCCGGATGTAGCCGTGATCGCGGCAGCCGATGCCGCGCGAGTACGGGAAGCGGTGAGGACGCTCACCGAGGAGCAGGCTCTGGTGATAGCGCTCCGGTTCTGGTGGGACATGAGCATCAGAGAGACGGCACAGACGCTCGGCAAGAACGAGAACGCGATCAAGGCGCTGCAGCACCGGGCAGTGAGATCGCTGGCACGGATGCTCGAAGAGGGCGACGACGATGGTGGGTAGGAGCGACAACAGCACAGACAGGCTGGCCGACGTGATGGCCCGCTCGGCAGAAACCATGCCCGACGAGGCCCGCGAGCGTGTTCGGGCGCGAGTCATGCACGACGTGCGCGCCGATTCGCGCCTTGGCCTGATCGCCATCATGTCTCACCGCCTCGCCGTGGCGGTGACCGCATTCGCGGTTCTCACGAGTGGCGTCGCCTACGCGGCCGAGCGGTCGGTACCGGGCGATCTCCTCTACCAGATCAAGCGGGGAGCAGAGACCGCGCTCGTGGCCGTGCTTCCGCCCGGCGGACTCGAGAACCGTGTGCTTGTCCGCCTGGCCGAGAGGCGTGCAGGCGAAGCCGCACAGCTCGCCACCGAGGGCGCGACCGGCGTGGTCGTGGACGAGGCCATCGGCCAGTTGCGCGAAGCCCTGCGCGAAGCGACCTCGGCGGAGGGTCCGCTCGATGAAGCTGACCTGCAGCGGATCCGCAAGCGCGGCGCGGATGCGCCTTACGCGGCACGCAAGGCGATCGATGACGCCGTTGCAACGTCCGGCAGCGGGCAGGAGTCTGGTGGAGGACAGGATGGATCGGGTGGGGCCACCGGCACGGGCTCTCAGAATCAGGGTCCGGTGGAGGATGGCGGCGCCCGGAACGGGTCGCAGGACGCCGGGGAGGGCTCCGATCCCACGTCATCCGGCGAGCCATCCGGCGAGACAAGCGGAACGGCCACGGGACGGTGAGCCGTGCATCGATAGCGGGCAGACCACTTGTCGCTTGAGTGCGCTCCACCCGTAACCCGTCGCACGTGATGCTCGTTTCCCTGGATGTGTCACCCGTGTCCCAGAGTGTGAAGAGGTGCCCGATGAAGAAGTGGACGATCGCGTTCATCGCTTCGATCTGTGCAGTGATGCTGATCGCGGCTCCTGCGCTCGCCGCCGAGCAGGCCAAGACCCAGAGCCAGGATCGTGTGTGTGTCGAAGACGGCTCGTGCCCGGAGGAGTGCGTGCAGGCCCAGACGCAGACCCAGACGCGCATTCAGCTTAAGAGCCAGGTGCAGACACCCACCGTCGAGCCACTGAGGGCTCAGCCGCAACCAATGGTCCAGACGCACGTGCGCGTGCAACTGCGGATCGGCAACGGAGACTCCGAGAACGCCCCTGAGTGGGCGAAGAAGACCGCGTGTGCGAACAAGAGGATCCTCAAGCACGCGGCACTCAACCTGGGCAGTGACTGAGGTCGATTCCCCCCGATATCAGTCCCGCCGGAAGGGCGTCCGCATCGCGGGCGCCCTTCTGAACACCCGGGGAGGACCGTCGGCCCGTGCGGGTCGTCTACCGCGCGATCACTCGCGACCCACCTTCGCGCCCACGCTGTACGCATCCGCCACCTTGTCGCCCAGCCGGCGGTACTCCCGCGAGCCGGCGATGTACACCAGTGGATCGAGGGCGGTGACGTCGACCTTGCCCCCGGTCTCGTCGAGCACCGCCTCCTCGGCATGACTCTCCACGACCTCGGCGATGAGCAACACGTGGCTGCCCAGCTCGACCTCCTGCACCACCCGGCATTCCATCTGATAGGGGCACTCCACGATACGCGGCGCCTCCACCAGCGATGACGGCTCGAGCGTCCAGCCGCTCTCGGCGAACTTGTCCCGATCACGCCCCGAGGTGGTGCCGAAGAAGTCCACCACCGCGGCGTCGCTCGCCCGCGGCGTGTTCACGGTGAGCGTGCCGGAGCCGCGTATGAGTTCGAGCGTCCGGCGGCTCTCGCGCAGGGCGATCGCCAATCGGGGTGGCGCTGTGGCGCAGATGCCTATCCAGGCCACTGCGCACGCATCAGCCTCGTCCATGGAGCCACCGCACACAAGCGGAACGGGCATGGGATACAGACGATCGCTCGGTCCGAGCCGCTTCTTCATGAGAACCTCCCCGTCAGCGGGACCGCCTCGCGGGGGTCACCGCACGATCTTAGTGATCGGCACTTCGAGTATATCCTCGGCGCCCGCCGACTTGAGGCGCGGGATGAGGATGTTCACGGTCGCCTTGTCGGCCACGGTGGTGATCTCGTAGTCGGTGGATCCGTACAACCGGTTCACGGTTGGCCGCTTCATCGCGGGCAGCTGCGCGATCACCTCGTCCATGCGGTCCTCGGCAACGTTCATGGACAGCAGCACGCGGCCGCGCGCCTCGATCACTCCGAGCAGCAGCGTACGCACCTCTTCGATCGCCTGCCGCTTCTCGGGGTCCTCCCACGCCGACCGGCTTGCGAGAAGCCGGGTGGTCGACTCGAGGATGACCTCCACGATACGAAGTCCGTTCTGCCTGAGGGTCGAGCCGGTCTCCGTGAGGTCCACGAGCGCGTCCATCAACTCGGGGACCTTCGCCTCGGTGGCCCCGTAGCTGAACTGCACATCGACCGGGATGCCCAGGCGCTCGAAGAACGCGCGTGTCACGTTGGGGAACTCGGTGGTGATCCTGCTCCCCGGCGGTATGTCCGCAGCGGTGCGCACCGGTGAATCATCGCAGACCGCGAGCACCATCTTCACCACCCCCGTGCCGGTCTTCGCGTAGGGCAGCTCCGCGACCTCCACGACGTCGGCGCCGGTCTCGGTAACCCAGTCGTGTCCCGAGATGCCGAGGTCGAAGTGTCCGTCGGCCACATAGGTGGGTATCTCCTGCGGGCGCAGCACCTTCACCCGGGTGATGCGCGGGTCGTCGATCGTGGGGTTGTACGCCCTGCTGGATTTGCGTACCGGCAGGTCCGCTTCCGCGAACAGCAGCAGCGTCTGGTCTTCCAGGCTCCCCTTGGGCAGCGCAATCGACAGCATGGTCTCTCCTCGGACGTCGGGCCGTTCAAACACTCTATCACGCCGCTGTGATGGAGTGACCGGGACACGAACACGCTTGACAGGGGGTGGCCCCAAGCCGACACTCGCTATGGTCGAGCCGACCGGAGCCGTCCGGCCGGGGAGCGTCTGCTGGTCCCCGTTCCGATCATCGGCTGCCGGAACTGACATCGAGAACGGGGGGATCGATGGCGACACTACGAGAGCGTGTCATCGCGGCGCTCAGTCCGTACGTGGGACCCATGGTGGCCGACACGTGCGTGAGAGG
>DSAI01000180.1 GCA_011372845.1 Actinomycetota bacterium | reverse complement strand
GCGACATCGGCTTCCCGGGATCCGACCTGCGTCGTCGCGCTCGATCCGCCGCTCACCACGGGGCCACGCGGAACAGCGGCACCCTCCCGGGGCGCCGCGAAGAGATCGCCCGAATCCTCGGCGAGATAGCGCGCCTCGGCATCCTGCTGGTCGTCATGCTCCGCGACGTGGTTCGCCCTGCGTACCGCGGCACGATAGCTCGCGATCGCGTAGACGAGATACGCGAGCAAGACGACGACGAGCAGCGCGATCCCCCCGAGGATGTAGAGCCCCTGGTCCATCACCCTCAGTCCATGCTGTCGAGGATCCGATAGAGCAGCCCCAGCAGGACCGCCTTCACGCTCTCCTTCTCGCGGGCGTCCACCGGCAGCAGCGGCACGGTGTCCTCGAGCGCGATGGCGGAGCGCACCCGCCGCAACGTCTTGACGTCGGTGGCCGGGACCTTGTTGGCCGCCACCACGAACGGCACGTCGGACATCTCCTTGAAGAAGGCGATCATCGCCTTCGCGTCCTCGAACGAGCCTTCATCCTCGGCGTCCACGATCAGCACGAATCCCAGCATGCCCTCCGAGAGCGTCTCCCACATGAAGGAGAACCGCTCCTGACCGGGAGTGCCGAAGAGGTACAGCACCACGTCATCGGAGATCGTGATGCGGCCGAAGTCCATGGCGACCGTGGTCTCGCCGCTGCCTTCGCCCGAGGCGTCGCTGATCTGGCGCTCGGTGGAGAGCACCGTGATCTCGCTGACCGCCTTGATGAAGGTCGTCTTACCGGCGTTGAACGGACCGGTGACGATGACTTTGACCGACTGCATGCGCGCTCCGTCCCTTGTCAGAGATCCTCGATGCCCTGGATGATCTGCTCGAGCAACTCTTTGTCCACTGTCTGGTCGATGTGGAGCCTTCCGCCCTCTCCCGGCTCGGGTATCGCATTCACGGTGGTGACCGGGCGTGCACGACCGGTGCCGCCGCCGGTGAGCGCGATCAGCTCGTCGCAAAGTCCGCCACTCAAGCCACCGCCGGTGTCGAACTCGGCAAGGTACGAGTCGGTGGAGATGTACTCGCCCGTGCGCTCCCCCTCGCCGAAGTCGGTCTCGGATGCGATGACCCCTGCACCCTTTTCAGTGGACGAGCCGAGCGACTCGAGAAGGGAATCGAGGTCCTGGTCGGACCCGCCTTCGGGCGCGGCGGTCTCCGCGACGCCCTCTTCCGCAGGCGTCTGCTCTACCGGCGCCTCCTCTGCGGGCGGTTGCTCTACCGGCGCGGGCTCCTCGGAGATGGACTGCACGAACTCGGCCCAGTCCGACTCCGACCCGTCCTCAGCCTCGGCCGCCGCCTGCTCCATCTCGGACATCGGTGGACGGCTCTCACTCACGGGCTCCGGTTCCAGCAACTCGAGCGGATACTCACCGAGGCCGAGAGTGCGCAGATCGCTCTCGAAGTCGCCGCTGGGCGTGAACTGCGGCCCCTCAGTCTCCGCCACCGGCGGAGCGGGTATCTCGGCGAGGTCCGACTCGGGTATCGCGCCAAAACCGACGTCGTCGCTTTCCATCGCAGGCGTCTCGTACTGCCCCGTCTCTGCGGGCATCTCGTACGTCTCGGCCTCCGCAGGCGGCTGGTACTGCTCGGCCTCCGCAGGCGGCTGGTGCTCCTCAACGATCGCAGATGGTTCCTGATCCTGGACATCGTCCGCCGGTGGCTGTGCGATGCCCATCTCGGCGAGCAAGGCCGACTCGTCCCACGCGTCCTCCACCGTGGGAGCGTAGGGCACGACCGGCGTCTCATCGGCGGTCTCCGGCCCGTACCCGGGCTGGGGGACCTCATCGAGGGGCTCCTCAGGCGTGGCCGGCGGCTCCTCCTCAAGCGTCTCAGCAGCAGCGGCATCGTGCGGCAAGAGGACCGCCTCCATCATCTCTGTGAAGACGGCCATGTCATCATCGCTGGGCGGCTCTGCGCCCACCGAGAGGAACTCGGGCATCTCAGGAGCGGCATGTCCACCCTCCCCCGCCGGAGCCTCCTCGGGCTGCTTGTCGACCGCTGTCTCCTCCGGGACGTGCGCCTCGGGTTCCGGCACTTCCGGAGCGGACGACGCCGTCTCGGACTCCGGCGCGGGGGACTCTTCCCGCGCTGCACGCGCGGTCGCAGCACGCGCCCGCTTCTCCTCGCGAGCGGCACGCTCGGCCCGCAGCCGCTCGACCTCCTCATCCGACGGCACCTCAAGCAAGCCTGCCGAGAAGAGACCGTAGATGACGCGCGCAACCTCGAAGTCGGTGCTGCGCACCTCCTCGGCAAGCTCACGCACCGAGCGCGTGCCGTCGATCAGAAGCAGCAGGTTCCACTCCACGGGCTTGAGCGAGATCTCGAAGGTTCCCTCACCCGGAGCTGTGGCCATCTTGAAGACCATGTCAGCCGACGGGACCTTCTTCTTGATGCGGTTCCACTCATCAAGCCGCCGGCTGCCCTCCATGACGATGTTCTCCACGGAGACCGACAGGCCGATATCCTCGTGCAGGACCTCCGGCAAGACCTCGAAGTCGAAGTCGCCCTCGTCCCACCGCATGATGTCGAAGATGGTGTCCTGGATCTGCTCCTGGACGAAGGTCTCGAGGACGTGCTGGGTGATGTAACCCTCGCTCACCAGGATCTCGCCAAGCCGGCGCTCGCCGCCCTCGGCCTTGTGCATCTCCAGCGCACGTTCCAGCGCCGCCGGCGTTATCCGCTGCGCGCTCACCAGCCGATCGCCAAGCAGCTCATGGCGCCAGTTGGACTGCGCGAAGAACACCTCGCCGTCGCGGAACCAGATACTGCCTTCCGCGTCGGGACGGACGATGCGCAGCACTCCGGTCTTCCCGCTCAGCTGAACGAGCTGGAAGACGTCTGGAAGACTGAAGTCCTTGAGGTTGCCGCGCAGTGCCATCGCTTCGAACCGTCACTCCCCCGGAGCATCGTGTCGTGCCGGTGCGTGCGGATCAGCCAAGGACGTGGCCGATGCGCTCCGCTGTGGCCTTCATGTCGTACAGGACGAGCCCCAGCTTGGCCTTGGGGTCGGCCATCGCCGTGAGGACCGCCCGGCTCCCTGCGGCGATTAGCAGCACGTAACCGTTCTCCCCCTCGATGAAGACCTGCGACAGGTGCCCCCTGTCGAGTTCGGCGGCCGCACGCTCGCCAAGTCCGAGGATCGCGGCCGACATCGCGCCCACGCGGTCGGCCTGCATCCCCGCCGGCAGGGCCGACGCCATCGTGAAGCCGTCAAGGCTCACAAGCGCCGCGGCCTGGATGTCACCGTCCTCGCGCATGAGCTCGTCGAGCGCCTGCGCCAACTGCTCCTCGCGGCTCATCTGCCGTGTCGTGGCCTGT
>DSAI01000215.1 GCA_011372845.1 Actinomycetota bacterium | reverse complement strand
TGCGGGTGGTGCCGGTGGTGCGGGCGGTGGTGTCTGGAAATCATCACTCATGCGTACCAACTCCTTCTCGCGGGACGTGCACCCGAGTCCCCCTGCGGGTGCCTTGTTTGCTGTATACCCCACAGGGCGTTTGCCGCACACCCTTACCACCTGCTAATATCCGGGAGTAGCGCCTTCCGGCGGAAACCGAACCCGGCTGTGAGAAGCCGTCCGGAGGAAACACACCATGCAACGTAGCCGCGCAGCAACCAGCGTTCTCGCGCTTGCGCTCATCCTTACCCTCATCGTCACACCGTTCGCGTTCGCCGTGACGACTGACGACCTTCGCGCGCACGAGAAGGCCGCGCAGGACGCGCGCGATGCGGCCAAGGCGGCCGAGAGCCGCGCCGAGAAGCTCGCCGCCGAAGCGAAGGCGCTCGATGAGACGATCGCCGCCATCCAGGGCGACATCAACGCGCTCGCCGACGACATCGCAACCGCAACGGAGAGATCGAACCGCCTCAAGGCCGAGGTAGACGACCTCACCGCCCAGGTCAACGCGAAGCAGACGGAGATCGAGGCCACGCAAGCAGAGTACGAGCGCCAGCAGGCGCTTCTCGGCGAACGCATGGAAGCCTCGTACAAGAACGGCGACCTGATCTACTTCGAGCTTCTTCTCGACAGCCGCAGCATCGAGGACTTCATCTCTCGTACGAGTCTCGTACAGAGGGTGATCGAGTCGAACAGCCAGCTCGCGAGCGATCTCAAAGAGAGCCGCATCACCCTTGAGAAAATCAAGGCCGAGATCGAGCGTGACCTCGAGACGGTCGACGCCAAGCGGGCCGAGGCGGAGGCCGAGGAGAAGCGGCTCAAGGACCTGCGGGCCCGTCACCAGTCAAAGCTTGATGCCCAGCGCTCGGCCCAAGACCAGAAAGAGGCGCTGGTAGCCGAGAACAAGGCGAACGCCGACCGCCTGCGCGCGCAGGCAGAGGCCGAGGAAGCTGAGTCGGCCCGCATCGCGCGGGAACTCTACGGCACCGGGTCGGGCTACTTCGCGGGAGTGATGGCGTGGCCCGTTCCCGGCTTCGAGGACGAGCCTGAGGGTGGAGAGCGCTTCGGCTACCGCATCCATCCGATCCTCGGCTACAAGAAGCTTCACACGGGCATCGACATCGGCAGCCTGTGGGACATCGGCAAGAGCATCAACGGCGCCACCATCGTCGCTGCGGCGGACGGCACGGTCATCTACACCGGATACCGCGGCGGATACGGTTACTGCACCATGATCGACCACGGCAACGGGGTGGTCACCCTCTACGCGCACCAGCAGACCGGCAGCATCTCGGTCAGCAAGGGTCAGAAGGTGGACCGGCGTGACCCGATCGGGAAGGTCGGGAGCACCGGGCTCTCCACCGGACCCCACCTGCACTTCGAAGTGCGCATCAACGGTACGCCCGTCGACCCGATGACCTACCTCCGCTAGCAGCCGTCAGCCCGCGTTGTACTCCCGCATGGCGCTCTCGACCCCGTGCTCGAGGATGTGCAGCACCGCCTGCGCGGCGTGCGGAACCATATCGGCAAGACGCTCGGCCACCTGAGGCCTCATCTCCTCCAGCACGTAGTCGGCAGGATTCTGGCGACCCGGCGGTCGCCCGATTCCCACCTTCACGCGCAGGAAATCGCCCGTGCCGAGACAATCCACCAGCGACCGCAGCCCGTTGTGGCCGCCGTGACCGCCACCGCGCTTCACGCGCAGGGTCTCTTCAGGCAGGTCGAGATCATCGTGGATCACGATGATCTCGCTAACGGGCGTCTCGTAGGCGTCAGCGAGCTTCGCGACGGCCTTGCCCGAGAGGTTCATGTAGGTCCCGGGCTTCGCGATCAGGAGATCGTCGTCACCGAAGCGGACGAGGCCGACCTTGGCGCCGGCCTCGTCCCTCCAGTACGTCACGCGCAGATTCTCGGCGAGCAGATCCGCCACCATGAACCCGACGTTGTGACGCGTGTTCTGATACTTGGAACCCGGGTTGCCGAGCCCCACGACCATGCGTGCCATGGCTGAGTCGACTACTCCTCGGTCTCCTCGGCTTCAGCAGCCTCTTCGCCAACCTCGGGAACCTCGGTGACCTCACCGATCTCGGCCTCCGGCTCCTCCTCCTCGCCCATGGGGGCGACGACGGACACGAGCACGGTCTCCGAATCGTCCAGAAGCGTGACGCCCTTGGGGGCCGTGAGATCCGCCACCGTCAGCGAATCGCCGATCCCGAGCGCGGACACGTCGACCTCGATGTGCTCGGGCAGGTCCTTCGGATTGGCCTCGATCCTCAGCTCACGTGCCGAGTGCATCAGCGTACCGCCGGCGCGCTCGCCCTCCGAGGAGCCCACGAAACTGACCGGCACTACGGTCTGGAACGAGTGGCCCATATCAATGGCCCAGAAGTCGATGTGCTGCACGAAGCCCTTGACCTTGTCGCGCTTGACCTCCTTGATGATGACGTCCACCGGGGCCTTGTCCCCATCGATGGTGAGTGAGACCAGCGTGGCCCCCACCGAGGCGTGCTGCATCAGACGGTCGAACTCCTTGCCGTCGACGGACAGGGAGCGCGCGTCGACCTTGGAGCCGTACATCACCGCCGGCACCAGGCCCTCGGACGCCAGCTTATGGCTGGTCTTGCCCGTGATCTCACGGACCTGTGCGTTCAACTCGACAACGTGCGTCATGCGTTCGTTCCTCCTCTTGTTCTTCGGGTGACGCGTACGCGCCCCCGGATCTCGCTACAACTGGAAGTCCGGATCGAAGAGCTCCGAGACCGAGTCGTCGTTGTACACGTTCTGGATGGCCCGCGCGATCAGCGGCGCCACCGACAGTAGACGAAGCCTACCATGCTGCCGCTCGACGGGGACGGGAAGCGTGTTAGTGACCACGACCTCCTCGATGGGTGAGGACTCCAGCCGATCGAACGCGGGCGGCGAGAAGATGCCATGGGTCGCCGTGACCCAGACCTTGGAGGCGCCCTTGTTCACCAACGCCCGAGCGCCCTCGGTCACCGAACCGGCGGTGTCGATCATATCGTCCGCGAGGATGCAATTCTTGCCCTCTACGTCGCCGATGACATGCGTGATCTCAGCGACATTGTGCTCCGGACGGCCCTTGTGGAGTATGGCGAGCTCGCCGCCGAGCATGTCCGCCATCTTCTTGGCGGCCTTCACACGGCCGACGTCGGGCGAGACGACCACGAGGTCCTCGAGGCCGAGTTCGTCGAAGTAGTCCGCAAGGATGGGCAGCGCGGTCAGATGGTTCACGGGCTGGTTGAAGAAGCCCTGGATCTGCCCCTGGTGCAGATCCATCGCGATCACCCGCTCGGCGCCGGCTGTGGTGAGCAGGTCGGCAACGAGCTTCGCGGT
>DSAI01000124.1 GCA_011372845.1 Actinomycetota bacterium | reverse complement strand
GCATCGTCGAGGCGGTGGTCGCCAAGTTCGGGAGCCAGGTCCTCTTCGTGGCATCAGGTCAGTCGGCGATGGGCGCCACGCCCCAGCTGCTGCGTCTGCAGGATCGCTTCACCATCCCAGTGGAGTTCACCGATACCGATGTCGACCGAGTCGTGCGACAGGTCGTCCTTCGCAAGAAGGAGGACAAGCGGGCACTTCTCGAGGAGCAGCTGACCGAGGTGAGCGGTGAGGTGTCTCGCCACCTGGTCGACACGCGCATCGGTCCCGCCGCTGACGATGGTCAGACCATCGTGGCCGACTATCCGCTCCTTCCCACCCGCCGGCGCTTCTGGGAGTTCGTATTGCGTGCGATCGACCGCGCCGGAGCATCGGGCCAGCTGCGGACGCAACTCCGTACCGTCCAAGAAGCCGCGAAGTACGTTGGTAGCATGTCTGTGGGCCATGTCGTACCCGCCGACTTCATCTATGAACGGCAAGTGGGCGGGATGCTCCACACGGGTGTCCTCTCCAAGGATATTCACGACACCATTGCGGATCTCCGAAACGCCTCCGCGGTCGATGGAGGTCTCAAGTACCGCGTTGCCGCACTCGTCTTCCTGATCGGTCAGGTCAGGGAAGCGAATCGCGATCTGGGCCTACGGGCCACGGCAGCGATTCTCGCCGACCTGCTGGTGGTCGATCTTACCGAGAGCAGCGCGAAGCTGCGCGCCGACGTGGAGGCGGTCCTCAAGGCCCTCACGGACGATGGCACGCTGGACCTCGCCGGCGGCGAGTACTCCCTCCGCGATGAGGTCAGCCAGGCATGGCACCAGCACTACATGCAGTGCCTCAACCGCACCAAGGACGAAGGCGCTGCCATTCAGCAGGTTCGGCTTGAGAAGCTGAAGGAGGCCCTGGCGGCACAGGTGGGAAACCTCACGGTGACTCAGGGTGATGCCAAGGTGCCGCGTCGCGGCCAGTTCAGTTTCGACGACGATCCGCCGCAGCTGGGTCTTGGCCACATCCCCGTGTGGGTCCGTGATGAGTGGAGTGTGGGGTCGCTCAAGGCAGCCGAAGACGAGGCCGCCGCTCGCGGCTCCGAGGACCCGATGGTGCATCTGTTGATCCCGAAGCGCGACTCCGACGCCATCAAGGAAGCGATTGCGACCTACCGTGCGGCCCAGCAAACGCTCGACGCCAAGGTCGATGCATCTGCTACCGAGGAAGGTGCCACTGCGCGCGCGAGCATGCAGGCGCGGCGCGACAGCGCGGAGGAGCGGGTACGAAGCTTGATCGCTGGCCTTCTGGCCGACGCTCGGGTTCTGCTGAGCGGTGGCGTTGAGCTTCGCGATGCGAACCTTCGCGGGAATATCGAGACAGGTCTGCGCTCCGCGGCGCAGCGGATGTACCCGAAGTTCGACGCTGCGGAAGGTCGATGGGACCGGGTGGTCGCGCAGGTCTCCCAGGGCTCCGGGAGCGCACTCGAGGCGATCGACTATCACGGTGAGCCGAAGGACCAGAAGGTCTGCGCTGAAGTGATCAAGCACCTGCAGGGGTCTGCCAAGCGAGGGTCGGATGTACGCGACTACTTCATGTCAGCTCCGTATGGGTGGCCACAGGACGCGGTCGATGGGGCCCTTATGGTCCTGTCTCGCGGTGGGGACCTGAAGGTGCAGCAGAATGGCGTGGACGCCTCAGCGAAAGAGGTCACGCAGGACAAGCTCGGCAAGTTCACGTTCTCCGTGGAGCAGCAGCCCTTCACGACAGCGCAACGCCTTGCATTGCGCACCCTCTTCTCGAAGGTCGACGTCCCCTGCAAGTCCGGAGAGGAGGGTGAGGCGCTCTATGGCTTCCTGCAGAAGCTGATCGAAGCCGGACAGAAGGCAGGTGGTGAGGCGCCGCTCCCGGTGACGCCGAACCTGCGGCCGGTCAAGTCAATCGAGGCTCTGTCTGGCAACGAGCGCCTAAACGCGGCGTTCGAGGCACGCGAGCAGCTGGAGGAGCTGTGGAAGACGTGGACCGCCACAGCTCGTGAAGCCGAGCGACGGATCTCCGAGTGGAAGAAGCTTCAGTCTCTCACTGCACAGAGCGCATCGTTGCCAGTCGCTACGCATCTCAACGAGCAGATCGATGCGATTCTCGCGTCAAGGTCGCTGCTCGTGGAACCAGACCCTGTACGGCCGCTGATCGCATCCGTTGTCGACGCGCTCCGTGCCGCCATCACCGAGTATCACGACACTTACGTTGCCGCGCGGAAGCAGGGACTGGACGAGCTAGAGGCCGTAGAGGAGTACGCGGCTTTGCCGAGCGAGACCTGGCGGAAGATCGTAGACCAGTGCGGCCTTGGCCCCTTGCCCGATGTTGGCCTCGGCACGGACGTCGATGTCCTCGAGGAGCTTGCGCGTACTCCGCTCGACCGGTGGTCGGATCGCATCGAGGGCATGAAAGGTCGCATCGAACGCGCTCGCATCATGCTCGCCGAGGCGGCGAAGCCCGAGATTCCTATCGAGCCCTACACTCCGCCCTCGCGCACGCTCGCCACGGTTGCGGACGTGGAGGCCTACGTCACCGAGATGCGTGCAGCACTGATGAAAGCGATTGAGTCCGGCAGCCGCGTCGTCATCAAGCGCTGAGGAGACAACCCATGCCCCCCTCGTCGTCGCTCTCCGTCGTCTGCTCGAGAAGAAGGTCGTCGAGGCGCGTGACGCCGCCGAGGCGGCCGCCGCAGGCGCGCTCAAGTCGCTTGCGGTCGACCGCGCCGAGCCCTTCCCCTCGATGAGCGAGGAGCAGCGCCGGCTCCGTCGGCTGCTCCGCGCCCGTGCCCGCCAGCTCGGCTCGTTCACCGAGCCGCTGGAGGCGTCTGAAGGCTTCACGCTGCTGGCCTCCGAGATCGCCTACGAGCAGTGGCACCGCATGCTCTTCGCCCGCTTCCTGGCGGAAAACGACCTCCTCATGCACCCGGAGCACGGCGTTGCGGTCACGCTCGCCGAGTGCGCCGAGCTCGCGCCGGGCGAAGGCGAACCCGACGAGTGGATGCTCGCCGCGCGCTACGCAAGCCAGATGCTCCCCGGCATCTTCCGCACCGACGACCCGACGCTTTCCGTGCGCTTCGCCCCCGAAGGCCGGCAGGCACTCGAGCGCATCTTGGCCGAGCTACCCTCCGAGGTCTTCACCGCAGACGACTCCCCGGGCTGGGTCTACCAGTTCTGGCAGTCCAAGAAGAAGAAGGAGGTCAACGCCTCCGAGCGCAAGATCGGGGGTGCCGACATCGCACCGGTCACCCAGCTCTTCACCGAGCACTACATGGTCGCGTTTCTCTTGGAGAACTCGCTCGGCGCGTGGTGGGCGGGCAAGCACCCGCAAAGCCCGCTTCTGAAGCAGTGGGAGTACCTGCGCTGCGCCGAGGACGGCACGCCTGCAGCCGGCACCTTCGAGGGATGGCCGGCAACCG
>DSAI01000117.1 GCA_011372845.1 Actinomycetota bacterium | reverse complement strand
CGGTGACGCGCCACCCCAGACATACGGGACGCCGAGGTACTGAAGAGCGATGTCCACGACACTCGCGTTCCCGGAGCCGAGCGAGCCCGGGTCGGCCGCGTCTCTGCCTGCCAACGTCCCACCTCCGGCGGAGCTGCTTTCCGCCGCCTCCGCCGCCCGCCGTGCGGCGGCCGCAGCAGCCGCCTGGCGGGCGCGTTCGGCTTCGAGCGCCCTCAGACGCTCCTCCTCCTCGGCGATGAGCGTCTGCACGTCGGCGTCCAGCCGGGCCACGAAGCGCTCCTGACGCGCGATCTCTTCCTCGATGGCGCTCGCGCGCACCTCGGCCTGCTTCTGCAGCGCCACCTGCTCGGCCTGGCGCTGCTCGAGCGCCTCTGTCGTGGCCTCCACACGCGCCTTCGCATCCTTCACGTCGGCGACCGCCACCGCATCGGCCGAGTTGATGCGGCGCATGAGCTCGAAGCGAACGATCAGGTCGTCGAAGCTCTGCACTCCGAGAAGGAACTCTATGGCGCTCGTCCCGCCCGAACGGTAGATGTTCGCCGCGCGGTCTCCAAGCACCGTCTGTGCGGTCGCAAGCCGGCGTCGCGCAGCCTCGAGCTCCTCGTGCGCGATCCTGATCTCCTCACGCGTTGCCGCTACGGCCTCGGTAATGGCGTTGTACTCCTCCACCTGCACCTCAAGGTCCGCACGCATGCTCTCGAGCTCGGCGTTCGCGGCATCCGCCTCCGCCTGTTTCTGCTCGATCTCGGGGGTGGACGGCACGGCGTGCGCAACCGGCGCCCCGAACACGAGAGAGGATACGACCGCCAGCGCGACCGTGATGATGCGGCATCTCTGCCAGCCGGCGAAGGACATGCTACCTCCGAGCTGCGTCGGTATAGTACGTCGAGAGGTCGGAGCGGGGTCGCCACCCAGCGCTTCCTGCATCGAAGTATAGCACATGACCTGCGGTTATGCTTCTGGTACAGTTATCAGACGTGTCCCGTTCTGGAGATCGGACCCGATGCGACCGGTACGTACGTCACGGCGCGCCTACTGTGCGGTAGCACTCGCAGCGATTATCGCGCTGGCGGGCCTTCCGGCGTTCGCCACGGAGTCCACGACCACCCCGTCTCCCGATGACACATCCCCGGCTCGCGTCGACCCTCCGCTTGCGGGCCTCTCCGACGAGGTCGCTGCCATACGGGACAAGTTGGACGAGGCCGCTGCGCGCGCTGTCGATCTCGAAGCGCAGATCGAGGATCTCGACGCTGACGCGAGGGCCCTCGAAGAGCGCGTCGCCATCACCCACGAGCGCATCGTCGCGCAACGCATCCTGGTCTCTGAGTCGGAGGAGCGGCTCGCGCTTGCCGAGGAGCGTTTCCATGATCGCCTTGTCGAGACGTACAAGCGCGGAACGTTCAACCCGCTATCGATACTCCTCTCCTCCGACACGCTCACAGACCTCATCTCACGCGTGGATTTGCTCACCCGCATCGCCGAGGGAGACAGCCAGGTCGTCGCCGACCTCAACATCGCGACCGCAGATGCGCGCTACCAACAGACCCAACTCGAGGACCTCCTCGCGCAGGACCGCCTCCTCAAGCAACAGCAGGACGAACGCCGGGATCGGCTGGCATCGCTCCTCGCTGAGCAGAACGCCCTTGTCGAGCGGCTCACCGAGGAGGAGCGGTCCGTGCTTGCGCAGATCCGCACGCTCACCGCACAGGCGCGTCGCCAGTGGCAAGGCGCCTCCATCCCGGTGGGGACCGGCATCCCACGTGCTTACGCGACCGTGGTCAGACAGCCGGATGCCAGGTACCTCATCTCGGCCTACATGCCCCGGGAGTACCGCTCCACCGGCGAACGGTACTCCGCCGTCTGTAGCTGGTACGGACCCGGGTTCAATGGCAGGAACACCGCATCGGGACAGGTCTTCAACCAGGACGATCTCACGTGCGCGTCGCGCACGCTCCCCTTTGGGACCGTGCTCGCGCTCACACGCGGCGACCGCCGCGTGATCGTCTACGTGAACGATCGGGGTCCGTACGTGGCAGGCCGCGACCTCGATCTCTCAAAGGCCGCGGCCGCCGCACTCGGTTTCTCTGGCGTCGCGACGGTGCAGGTGGAAGTCGTCACCGCCGTACGCTGACTGCCCCCAGAGGAGCCGGCGTCACTGCACGTGGATAAGCGATACCACCTTGGGATCCCCGAGCTTGGCACGGCCCTGGAGGAAGTCGAGCTCCAGCAGGAACGCGAAACCTGCCACCGTGGCCCCCATCGTGTCCACGAGCGCGGCCTTTGCCGCAGCAGTGCCACCGGTGGCGAGCACGTCGTCCACGATCAGGACCACGTCACCGGGGCCGAACGCATCAGTGTGGACCTCGAGCGAGTCGGTGCCGTACTCAAGCTCGTACGTATGAGCAGCCGTCGACCACGGCAGTTTGCCCGGTTTGCGTGCCGGGACGAACCCCGCTCCGAGCCTGTACGCCAGCGCACCGCCGAAAATGAACCCCCGCGCCTCCGCCCCCATGACCTTGGTCACGCCTGCGTCGGCGTACGCCTCGGCGATGGTGTCGATGGCCGCCTTGAACCCCTCAGGGCTCGCCAGCAAGGGGGTGATATCCTTGAACACGATGCCCTCTTTAGGGAAGTCCCTGATGTCCCTGATGTACTGCTCGAGATCCACGCTTGGCTCCTCACTCTCTCCGTCCGCCACACGGGTCCGCGCGGCGGCTGCCGATCAGGGGCGCCTAGAGTCTGGCGCCCAGCGTATCCAACTGGCTACGAGTGCCGAACGCGACCACGTGGTCGCCGGGCAGGAGAACGCGGTCGGGGGCCGGATTGCTGTCGATGACGCCCCCGGTCGCCACCGCCATGATATACGCACCGGTGGCGTCGCGGACCCTCGACTCTCGGATGGAACGGCCCGCGTACTCTGACCCCTCACGGACTTTGTAAGCCTCAAGGCGGAACTCGACGCCTTCACTGTGGCTCACCAGCTCGAGGTAGTCGGTCACGAACGGATCCGTGACACTGGCTGCCATGCGGCGGCCACCGATCACGTTGGGCGTCACGACCCTGTCAGCACCCGCTCGCAGGATCTTCGATTCCGAGGCGACCGTGGACGACCGGGCGACGATGAACAGTGACGGGTTCATCCCGCGAGCACTCATGGCCACGAAGAGGTTGTCCGCATCGGTATCGAGCGCGGTCACGAGACCCTTGGCGCGAAGGACTCCCGCCGCCTCGAGCGCCTCCTCCGTGGTGGCATCACCGCTCATGTACAGCCAGCCCCGCTCGACGGCTTCCTCCTCGCATCCCTCGCAATGGTCGATCACAACGAAGGGCACACCTTGCTCGTCGAACGCCGTGGCCACCACCGAGCCGACCCGTCCCATACCGGCGACGATGTAGTGTCCCGAGAGTTCCTCGATGCGCTTCTTCATCCGGCGCCCCTCCAT
>DSAI01000062.1 GCA_011372845.1 Actinomycetota bacterium | reverse complement strand
CTGCGCGGGAGAGCGCATTGCCATCGAGGTAGACGGGGACGGGGTCATCGGCATGGAAGTCATGCAGGGATGGGAGTCCCGCCTGTACCATGAGAAGTCGCCCGTTCCTGTCTTTGAGGTAGCGCTGGAACCTGCCTGCACGGTCACCACACGGATCACCTTCAACGAGAGCGGCGACTGATGCGCGTCCTGTACTTCCATCAGCACTTCTCCACCGCCGACGGCGCCACCGGCACGCGCTCTCACGAGATGGCGCGGCGCCTGGTGGCGCGTGGTCATCAGGTGACCATGGTGTGCGGATCGTACGACGCCGCGCATACCGGGCTCGATGGCGCGTTCACTCGCGGCCGCAGGCGCGGTGATGTCGACGGTGTCGACGTGATCGAGCTCGAGTTGCCCTACGCCAACGACCATGGGTTCGTGCGGCGCACGTGGACCTTCGTGCTGTTCGCGTTCAGCAGCGTGTGGATAGCGCTGCGCGAACCGTTGGACGTGATCGTGGCGACGTCGACCCCGCTCACGGCGGGGATCCCCGGGATCGTGGCGCGTTGGGTTCGCCGTCGGCCGTTCGTGTTCGAGGTGCGCGACTTGTGGCCCGAGCTGCCGCGGGCGATGGGCGTCATCAGCAATCCGGTCGTCCTCACGCTCATGAGCTGGCTCGAGTGGCTGAGCTATCACAGCGCCGTTCGCTGTATCGGTCTGGCGCCTGATATCGTCGATGGCATCGCGGCGCGTGGCGTGGATCGTGAGCGGATCACGCTCGTGCCCAACGGCTGCGATTTCGACGTGTTCAGCCCGTCGGATGACCGCTCTTCACGGGCGGAGTTCCTGCCGTCGGTGGGCGAGGGCGATTTCGTGGCGATCTTCATGGGCGCTCACGGCGTCGCCAACGGTCTGGACGCGGTGCTCGACACCGCCGCCGAGCTCCAGCGGCGCGGCCGGTCAGACATTCGGCTGGTACTCATCGGGCGAGGCAAGCTCAAGGCGACCCTGATGGAGCGTGCGGCCGCTGAGCAGCTGCCGGTGGAGTTCCTGGAACCCGTGCCTAAGCGCCAGCTTGCGCGCCTGCTCGCAGGCGTGGACGCCGGATTGATGGTACTGGCCGACGTGCCGGCGTTCTACCACGGGACGTCTCCCAACAAGTTCTTCGACTACATCGCCGCCGGGCTTCCTGTGGTGAACAACTACCCCGGCTGGCTCGCCGGGATGATAGAGGACAATGAGTGTGGGCATGCGGTGCCGCCGGGCGATCCGGGTGCTTTCGCTGATGCGCTGGAGGCGTTGGCGGACGATCCGGAGGCGCGCAGGCGCATGGGCCTCCGCGCTCGCGAGCTTGCGGAACGAGAGTTCGGGCGCGACCAGCTGGCAGAGCGGTTCATCGGCGTGCTGGAAGAGGCTGCGCGATGAAGCGGACGATCGACATCGTCGCATCCGCGCTCGGCCTCATCGTGCTGAGCCCGGTGCTGTTGGTGCTGGCTGTTCTCGTGGCCGTGAAGCTCGGCACGCCGGTGTTCTTCACCCAAGACCGTCCCGGCCTCGACGCCCGCATCTTTCGCCTCTACAAGTTCCGCACGATGACCGACGCGCGTGACGCCAGCGGCGAGTTGCTGCCTGATGAAGCGCGCCTCACGCGCTTCGGCCGTTTTCTGCGCTCCACGTCGCTCGACGAGCTTCCGGAGCTCTGGAACGTGCTGAAGGGCGACATGTCGCTCGTCGGCCCGCGCCCGCTGCTGGTGGAGTACCTGGACCGCTATACTGCTGAGCAGGCACGTCGGCACGAGGTGCGGCCGGGCATAACCGGTCTGGCGCAGGTGAGCGGCAGGAATGCGATCTTGTGGGAGGAGCGTCTCGCGCTGGACGTGTGGTACGTGGGCAACCGGTCGCTCTGGCTCGATCTGAAGATCCTCGCGATGACGGTCTGGAAGGTCGTGCGGCGCGAGGGCGTATCGAGCGAAGGCCACGCGACGATGCCGGAGTTCATGGGCCATCGAGACGATGAGGGCGAGGGTGCATGAGGTTCGTCATCTTCGGCGCCGGCGGGCACTCCCGGGAGGTCGCGGACCTCGTGATCGCCGCCGGGCACGAGATCGCCGGTTTCCAGGACGATCAGTTCACCGGTGAGCACCGGCCCACCGGGCTAGTGGTCACCGACGGCTGGCGTGAGCTTGAGGCTGAAGCCGGAACGATCGCCATCGGCGACACCGCCGCACGAGATGCGTTCTATCAGCGGCTGGCCGGACAGATCGCGCTTCCCGTGCTCGTGCACCCGTCCGCATGCGTGAGCGTGTACGCGCGCGTGGGCGACGGCACGCAGGTGATGCAGAACGTGGTGGTCAACTCGGCCGCGCTCGTGGGTGTGAACGTGATTCTCAACGTGGGTTGCCTCGTCGCCCACGACTGCGCCGTCGGCGATCACTGCCACATCGCCCCCGGGGCGATCATGAGCGGCGGCTCGTCGGTGGGGGAGCGATGCCTGCTCGGCTCCGCTGCGGTGCTGCTCCCCGGTGTCAGCGTCGGCGCCGACTGCGTCGTGGGTGCGGGCGCGGTGGTCACCCGCGATGTCCCGGACGGTTCGGTCGTGCGCGGCGTGCCCGGGCGTGCTGAGAGCCGGGGGGACCGATGAGGAGCGGCTGGCCGGTGTTCGCTGAAGATGAGCGCGCCGCGGCAATGGCCGTGCTCGAGAGTGGCCGTGTGAACTACTGGACGGGCACCGAGGGCCGCGCCTTCGAGGAGGAGTTCGCCGCATACACGGGCGCGGCGCGCGCAGTGGCGCTCGCCAACGGCACCGTGGCGCTCGAGCTGGGGCTTCATGCGCTCGGGATCGGACCCGGTGACGACGTGATCGTGCCGGCCCGCACGTTCATCGCCACGGCCACCGCAGTGGTCGCCCGTGGCGCCCGGCCGGTGGTGGCCGACGTGGACCGCGAGTCCGGCAACCTCACCGCCGGGACCATCGCCGACGCGCTCACGCCAGCGACCCGCGCCGTGATCCCGGTGCACGTGGGAGGCTGGCCGTGCGACATGGACGCGATCATGTCGCTCGCCGCCGAGCGTGACCTGCTGGTCCTTGAGGACTGCGCGCAGGCGCATGGCTCCCGGTGGGACGGGAAACACGTGGGCACGTTCGGCCACGTCGGCGCCTTCTCCTTCTGCCAGGACAAGATCATGACCACCGCCGGCGAGGGCGGCATGCTCGTCACTAATGACGTGTGGGCCTGGCAGCGCGCGTGGGAGTACAAGGACCACGGGCGCAGCGTCGAGGCGATGGAGCGTGTGCGCGAGCTCGGCGGCCACGAGTTCAAGTGGGTGGTGGGCAGCTTCGGCACCAACTGGCGCCTGAGCGAGGTGCAGGCCGCCGTGGGGCGCGTGCAGCTCGGCAAGCTCGATCGCTGGGTGCAGGCGCGGCGCGCCAACGCCGCGGAGCTGGACCGGCTGCTTGCGGACGTGCCGGGCCTGCGGCTCGT
>DSAI01000136.1 GCA_011372845.1 Actinomycetota bacterium | reverse complement strand
ATGCTCCACCCCACGCTCCTCGAGCACCAATGTCGTACCGTGGAGGTATGCGCCATCGGCAGGCGTGCTTGTCCGGCTCACACGGCAGACCGTCACGCCCCGCTCGGCCACCGGGTCCGCAAGGGCGCGCGACCCTTCGTCATCAACGTCGATGATAGCGGTGTCGCCTGAGACCTGCCTGGCGAACACCTTGGCCTTCTCGGCCGCGTACGCTTCGAGCGAGCCATGGTAGTCGATGTGGTCGGGCGTGATGTTGAGGAGCGCTGCCACCCGGGGGTGGAAGGTGTCCGTCAGGGACAGCTGGAAACTCGAGACCTCGGCGACGATGATCCCCGCCTCGCCCACCTCACCGGCGACACGCACGGCGGCGGGCCCGATGTTGCCCGCCGGCTCGGCAACGAACCCCGCTTCGCGCAGCAGATGCGTCACCAGCGCAGTAGTGGTCGTCTTGCCGTTGGTGCCGGTGATGGCGATCCACGGCGCACGGGAGATGCGGTACGCCAGTTCGATCTCCGAGATGACCGGGGCCCCCAAGGCACGTGCGCTGAGCATCAGCGGAGCGGTCGGGCGTATACCCGGGGACGCGACGACGAGATCGCCGCTCTCGACGTGATCCACGCCGAAGCGCACCTCCGCGCCACGCTCCCGAAGCGACTCCGCACATTCGACGAGCGCGTCGCCGGCGCCCGAGTCGAGCACCGTAACCCGCACGCCGTCGCGCGCACGCGACAGTCCCCACTCGGCGGCCGCGCGACCCGAGGCGCCGAGGCCGAGCACCACGAGGTGTCCGGTCCAGTCGCGCACCTCAGAACCTCGCTCTCATGACGAACCAGAGGGCGAAACCCACGCCCGCGAGCGCGCCGGTCACGATCCAGAAGCGGACCATCACCTTCGTCTCGCTCCAGCCCTTCATCTCGAAGTGGTGATGAAGCGGGGCCATCCGGAAGATACGCTTGCCTGTGAGCTTGAACGAGGTCACCTGCAGGATGACCGACAGACCCTCGGCTACGTAGATGCCGCCCAGGATCGGGGCGAGCAGCTCGGTCTTGGTCACCACGGCCAGCGCCGCGATGACCGCGCCCAGGCCAAGCGACCCCGTGTCGCCCATGAAGATGTCCGCGGGATAGCTGTTGTACCAGAGGAAGCCGAGGCACGCCCCGGCGACAGCAGCGGCGAACAGAGCGAGCTCCAGGTTGTCCTGCGCGAACGCGATCGCCACGAACGCGAGCATCACGATCATCACGGTGCCCGCGGCCAGACCGTCCAGCCCGTCTGTGAGGTTCACGGTGTTCGAGAACGACAGCACCATGAAGAACACAAGACCCAGGTAGAGCCAGGGCAGCTCGAGGGAGAATCCCCCCACCGAGACCGACGACTGCCATACGCCGAGGTCGATCGTCCCCACGAAGGGGATCACCACTTCCGGGCTCACGTGCGCCCAGTTGACCGCAAGCACGCCGACGGTGCTCGCCACCACGGCCTGACCAGCGATCTTCATCTTCGCCGTCAGTCCGAGCGACCGCGCCTTCATGACCTTGGCATAGTCGTCGATGAAGCCGAGCATGCCACAGCCGAGCAGCGCGACGAGCGATATCACCCCGGCGCGTCCCACCTCGCCCAGACTGAGGTACACCAAGGACACTACGAGCAGGATGAGCACGCCACCCATCGTGGGCGTCCCCTGCTTCACCAGGTGCCCCTGCGGACCGTCGGCACGCACCTGTTGCCCGATGTTCCGGAACTTCAGAAGTCTGATCCATACGGGGAACAGCACGATGGCAAGCAGCAACGCCAGAACCATGGCGACCAGGATCTGGTAGGTGGGATAGCGGGCTATCTCAGGAAGCAGGCTGAACACGCGGGTCCATCATCCCCTCGACTACCGTCTCCAACCCCATGATGCGCGACGCCTTCACGAGCACGGTGTCACCGGGCTCGACGACGTCGTCTATCACTTCCGACGCCTCGTCGGCGTTCGCGCAGGGACGCACCACATCTTCCGGCATCCCGGCCGCCTTCGCTCCGTCGGCGATGCGTCTGCCGAGCTCCCCCACGCTCACGAGGACATCGACCGCAGACCGCGCGACCTCTTCGCCCAACTCGAAGTGGGCCAGCTCGGTGAGCGTGCCCAGCTCGGCCATGTCGCCCAGCACCGCTATGCGGCGGCCGCACGTTGGAAGGTCCTGCAGCGCCCCGATGGCGGCGCGCATGGATGTCGGATTCGCGTTGTACGCGTCGTTGATCACCGTCACACCGCTCGCCGACACGAACGTCTCCATCCGCCAGCGGGAGAACGTGGCTTCCTCGAGCCCTCTCACGATCTCGGTCAGCGGAACGCCCAGGTAGCGACCCACTGCGGCCGCCGCCAGCGCATTGTAGACGTTGTGCTTGCCCGGCACCGCAAGCGTGATCCCAGCGGCGCCCTCCGGCATGGCCAGCGTGAACGACGGCATCCCCGACGGCGTGACGACGACATCGCACGCCGTGATGTCGGCATCGCTTCCGAGCCCGTAGGTGATGACCTCGGCGGAAGCGGTCGCGGCGAGGGTGGCCGACCAGGCATCGTCGCCGTTCATGAACACCTGCCCGTCAGCCGGGATCGCCTGCACCAGCTCGCCCTTCGCCGATGCGATGGCCTCCTGGCTCCCGAGCACCTCCATGTGACTCACACCCACGTTGGTCACGAGGCCCGCGGTGGGGCGCGCCACGTCGCAGAGGTGTGCGATCTGGCCAGCGCCGCGCATCGCCATCTCCACCACCAGAGCCTCCGTGTCGGCGCCAGCATCCATGACGGTGAGAGGCACACCCAGCTCATTGTTCCTGTTGCCGCTGGTGGCGACGACCCGCATCGTCGTGCCGAGCACGCTCCGCACGAAGTCCTTCGTGGTGGTCTTGCCGGTGGATCCCGTGATACCGATGACCGGACAGGTGAGCCTGTCCCGATGCCACGCCGCCAACGCCTCGATCGCCGCATATGCATCATCGACCGCCACCAGGGCGGTCTCCCCGCGACCATGGGCGGCGACCGCCTCACGGACCTCATCCGAGTCCCTGGTCACCACGACCACCCGTGCGCCTTTGTCGAGCGCGTCGGGGACGAAACGATGGCCGTCGGTGCGTTCACCCACGAAAGCGCCGAACGCCGACCCGGGTTCCACCTCGCGAGAGTCGATCGCGAGACCGTTGATCATCGTCTCCGGCGTACCGCTGATCAGCTCGCCGCCCGTGAGTTCCACCAGTGTCTCGACCGAGAGCCTCAGCATCGTGCCCTCAGCTCCTCACGAGCGACCTCTCGATCGTCGAAGTGGATCGTGCGGTCGGCGAATATCTGGTAGTCCTCGTGCCCTTTTCCGGCGATCAGGACGGCGTCCCCTTCACGCGCGATGGCGAACGCGCGCGCGATGGCGGTGCGGCGATCCACTTCCACCTCATACTCGCACGGCGTCTCCTTGAGACCGTCCTCCGTGCGCAGGATGAT
>DSAI01000123.1 GCA_011372845.1 Actinomycetota bacterium | reverse complement strand
CCCCCCCTATGCCGAGGTGCGGCCGAGGGCCGTTGCCGGGTCCACTTTGAGGATGCTCCTGAGCGAGAACAGACTGCCAAGGTATGCCGTACCGAAGACCGCGGCCACCGCCACCGCCCATCTGCCCGGGTCGGGGTCGAACGCCATCATCGGCGGCATCCCGGCCCCTACGCCCAGGGCCAGAAGCGTGCCAGCCGCTGTGGCAACGGCCACCAGCACGGTGATCTGCAGGAGCAGGTCGCGATAGAGGAACGCGTTGGACGCCCCGATCGCCTTTATCGCGGCGATCTGCGAGGTCTTGTGAAGCGTGGTGATGTAGAAGAAGACACCCACGAGTAGAGCGCCGATGACCACGGAGACGCCCTGGATGCCGGCCATGGCCATGATCATCTCCGGCATGCCGTTGCCCGCGCGCGCGGCCTCGACCGGCCCCGCAACGGTGTAGTCATCGCCGAGGCGGGCCTGGACGTCCTCGATCGTCACACCGTCTTCCAGGGTGATCGCTGCCACCGACGCGCTCCCCTCGAACTCCTCGGCCATCCTCGCGGCTGCCACAGGATCCGATCCGCCTTCATCGGCCACGCGGCCGAGCACGGAGGCCACATGCAGCTCCTGCCAGGTGGGAAGGTCGACCCATACCGTGGGAACCATCACATACCGGCGTCCCTCGGTGAATCCGACCACCACGAGTTCGGCATCTACCGGTGTCAGGACGATCGTGTCCCCGATCTCGACCCCCTCGAGCCGGGCGGTCTCGTCGAGCACCGCCTCCCCCGGGCCTACATCCCCCGTGCCCTCGATGATCAGCAGTTGGCCGAATCGGCCACCAAGACCGAACACGCGCACATCGAACGGATCGGAGACCGATCCCACGGAGGCGTAGGTGTGGCCCACCCCGTAGGCGTCGGCCACGCCCTGCGTGCCGGCGACGACGTCCATGTCGGCGGCGGAGAGTATGCTGCGCTCGAAGGTGGGATAGGTGTCCTTCTGGAACACCAGCGCATCGGCGTCGAGCGCGGATTTCGCTCCGGACATCCCGGTGAGCAGCCCCTCCGACATCGCCGTGGTCACCATGATGAGCGAGACGACCAGCGTGATCGCAGTCGCGATCAGCGCGAACTTCAACTTGCCTCCGAGCAGTTCCTTGAGTCCGAGCATCGCTCTCCAATGGTCCGCTCACACGATGTCCAGATGGTAGCGGAAACCGACGCGGGATGTTGCGGCACGGTGCGCGTTCGTGTCTACTATCCTGATACGGTGCACATCGTGGAGGAGGGCTCCCGGGTGTTCAAGAAGTACGTTCTGGAGACGCGACCACAGTTCCTCACGCTCGCGCTCGTTCTGGTCGTGCATGGTTCAGCACTGGCGGCGTGGCACGGCTCGATCCACATCGGACGCTCGATTCTCGCGGCGATCGGACTCATCCTGTTGCAGGCGAGCGTCAACGTCTTGAACGACTGGCACGACTGGACGAGGAGCGGCATCGACCACGACACCGTGCAGACACCGTTCTCGGGCGGGAGCGGCATGCTTCCCGCCAGGGATCTGGAGCCGCGCGAGGCGCTCATACTCGGCATCGGCACACTCCTGGCCGGCTCCGCGATCGGGCTGTATCTCGCCTGGGTGGCCGGGTGGGAGCTGTTGATCATCGGGCTCGTGGGCGCGGTGCTCGTGGTCCTCTACACGCCGGTGTTCACCCGAACGGGCCTGGGCGAGATCATGGCCGGTGCGGGCCTGGGCATCCTGCCTGTCGTCGGTACGTACTTCCTGATCACGGGAGGTTTCGACACGGCGGCCTGGGTCTCCGGGATCCCGGCCACTCTGCTCACCTACAACCTCCTGCTCCTGAACGAGTTCCCCGACACGACCGCCGACACCGCAGGAGGCCGTCACCACATGGTGGTGCTCCTGGGCAAGCGCCGCGCGCGCTGGCTCTACGCGGCGGCCGAGGCGGCAGCGTTCGTCGCCATCGTCATCGGCGTGGTGACCGGAGTCCTCACGCCGTGGGTGCTGCTGGCGCTGGTTGCGGCCGTGCCGGCGGCCAAGGCGGTCACGATCGCGATCAGGGAGTACGATGGGTTCGAGGAGCTCATCCCGGCGCTGGGCGCGAACGTGCAGGCTCTCCTTGGGGTCAACGTGCTCATGGCCGCCGGATATGCGATCGCCGCGCTCCTGGGCTGAGTCGCAGAGCGGGCGCATCGTCATGGAGGGCTTGAGATGGATGGACCGCCACAGGATCCCGGGCGCCGCGTGAGGGCGCATCTGCGCATCACCGGCGTCGTCCAGGGTGTCTACTACAGGGCAAGCGCCGCGGAGGAAGCCCGGCTGCTCGGCATCGACGGCTGGATCCGCAACACCGCGCAGGGGGTGGAGGCCGTGCTCGAAGGTGACCGGGTACCGGTGGAGCGTATGATCGCCTGGTGCCACGACGGGCCGGCCTGCGCGGTGGTGGATGACGTCGCGGTCACGTGGGAGGAACCCATGGGGCTGAGCGGGTTCGGCATACGGGCCTGATGCCCGTGCCCTCCCGTGATCTCATGCGGCGCACCGCGGTCGTGTCGGCCATGGCCGCTGCTGCCTTCATCGCCACGGAAGCTGCCAGCCGGGTCATCGCATCACGCTTTCCCCACCGCCCCGCCGCTCCCGACCTCGCCTACGAGGTCCTGCCGCACGTGCCTGCCGCAAGCTACATCACGCTGGCGGCGATGGTCGCGCTTCTCCTCATGCTCGGGGCCCGGCTAATCAGGCGCCACCCCGCGCACATGCCTGAGTACGTCGCATCGGTCGCGCTCATGTACCTGCTGCGCGCGGCACTTACCATGCTCACCCCGCTGGCGCACGACCGGGCAGGTTCGATGCTTCCGTTCCCGCTGTTCGAGAACGGCCTGTTCCCGTCGGGGCATACCGCGGTGGCCGTGCTGCTTCTGTTGCTCGTGGGCCGCCGCGAAGCGCCGCGTCTGCACGCCGCAGGCATGGCTCTGCTTGCGATAATGGTGGTCACGATGCCCCTCTCCCGCGCCCACTACTCGATCGACATCGCCGGAGGGGCGCTGCTCGCCTACTTCGTCTGGCGTGAGTGGTCGGACGAAGGGCTGTTCGGGCCGCTCAGAGCCATGGTGCGTCCGTAGGCCTCAGAGAGCGCCACCGTTGCGGGCGGCCTGCGCGAGAGCGCACAGGCCCCGGGCCAGTGCGTGAACGTCATCATCGTCCAGCGAGCCAAGCCATTGGTGCACATGCTCGCGCCTCCTCTGCCGCAGCACGGAGACGAGCTCGCTCCCCTGCTCCGTGGTGGTGACCACCACGCGACGCCTGTCGGCCGGGTCGGCGTCTCTGCTGACGTATCCTCGCCTGACCAGTTGCTCGACCACCTGGCTGGCTGCCGGTTCGCCGATGCCGAGCTCGCCGGCGAGTCCGGTGATCGAGCGGCCGTCGCCGCTTGCGATTGCGACGAGCGCCTTAAGCTGCGCCGCTGGCAGACCCAGCTG
>DSAI01000024.1 GCA_011372845.1 Actinomycetota bacterium | reverse complement strand
GTGGCGAGACCGTTGCCGAGTTGGAGTACGAACCAGAAGCCGATCACGAGGTACGCGGGTACGCGTGCGATCTCGATGAAGAAGAAGACGGGGATGATGGTCACTACCGAGGCGCCGGGGTAGAGCAGCAGGTAGCCGCCGAGCACACCTGCGATCGCACCGCTGGCACCGAGCATGGGTATGCTGCCACCCGGATCCATGAAGACCTGTGCCGCTGCTGCGCCGATACCACTCAGCAGGTAGAAGACGGTGAAGCGCAGCGGCCCGAGATGGTCTTCGATGTTGTTGCCGAAGATCCACAGGTACAGCATGTTCCCGATGAGGTGCACCCAGCCCGCATGCATGAACATCGAAGTGAACACCGTGGCCAGCTCGCGTGGGTCCAGGATCCTGTCCAGGAGCCGGGAAGGTACGATCGACCAGGACGTCCAGACCGACTGGAGCTTGGCGGGCGGCAGCGTCATCGTGTAGACGAAGACCGCCACGTTCGTCGCGATGAGCGCGATCGTGACCCAGGGGATCGTTCGCGTCGGGTTGTCGTCACGGATTGGGATCATGTGGAGGCTCCGGGATCATGTGCTGTGGTGTGTCGCGGATGAGTGTAGCGCAGGATGATTCGGAGGGCCTTGATAGGGTATCTTCGGACAGAACACCCGCCGGTGCGGCCGGCGGACCGTTGAAGGAGGTTCACGATGGGATGGATTCTCCCGTGCGTCGGCGGACTCGGCCTGCTCGTGGTGGTAGTGATCGCTGCGGTCATCGGCATCTACAACCGGCTGGTCACACTACGCAACCGTGTGAAGAACGCGTGGCAGCAGATCGACGTCCAGCTGCGGAGGCGGTACGACCTGATACCGAATCTCGTTGAGACGGTCAAAGCGTACGCCACCCACGAGAAGGAGACCCTCGAGCGGGTCATATCGGCACGCAACGCCGCGATCAGCGCCGAGACGGTCGCGGAACAGGGTCAGGCCGAGAACGCGCTCACCGGCACGCTGAAGAGCCTTTTCGCGCTCGCCGAGAACTATCCGGATCTCAAAGCCAACCAGAACTTCATGATGCTGCAGGAAGAACTCTCCGGCACCGAGTCGAAGATCGCGTACGCGCGCCAGTTCTACAATGACTCGGTGATGACGTACAACACGGCCCGCGAGACCTTCCCAGCGAACCTGCTCGCCGGCATGTTCGGCTTCGAGCCGGCCGAGGGCTTCGAGATCGAAGAAGAGGCCAAAGAGCCGGTGGAGGTGCAGTTCTAGGCCGTGTACGACCAGATCTCCTCCAACAAGCTGCGGAGCGCGGCGCTCATCGTCGTGTTCGTGCTCCTGGTCGCCCTGATCGGGTTCGTCTTCGGTCAGGCTACCGACTGGGGGTACCTCGGCCTCGTGTTGGCGCTGGTGGTCGCGTTCGTGATGTCGTGGGGGTCGTACTGGTACTCGGACAAGATCGTACTGTCGATGAGCCGGGCTCGTCCGGTCGACCGCGACACCGAACCGTATCTCGTCAACACCGTAGAGGGGCTTGCGATAGCGGCTGGGCTTCCCGTGCCGCGGGCGTACGTGATCGACGATCCGTCACCCAACGCGTTCGCTACCGGACGCAACCCTGAGAACGCGGCCATCGCCGTGACGAGCGGCCTCGTGGCTATGATGAACCGCCAGGAACTCGAGGGCGTGTTGGCGCACGAGCTCGCGCATATCAAGAACTACGACACGCTTCTCCAGACCCTCGCGGCCGTGCTCGCGGGGTCGGTGACGCTCATCTCCGAGTGGATGCTGCGGAGCTTCTGGTGGGGTGGCGGACGGCGTCGGGATTCGAGTTCCGGACAGCTGGGGGCGATCCTGATAATCGTGGCGCTCGTGCTGGCCATCCTCTCGCCGATCGCCGCGATGCTGATCCAGATGGCGATATCGCGCAGGCGGGAGTATCTGGCCGACGCGAGCGCGGCTATGCTCACCCGCTACCCGCCCGGCCTAGCGAACGCACTGCGTAAGATCGGCGGAGACCGGAACAAGCTGCGGAGCGCCAGCAAGGCGACCGAGTCGCTCTACATCGTCAATCCCCTCAAAGGGGACCGCTCAGGTGGGATGAGCGCCTTGTTCAACACCCATCCGCCGCTCGAGGACCGTGTCGCCCGGCTCGAGGCGATGTGACGTGCTCGCCTCGATCGCATATCCGCATATCGACCCGGTCGCGTTCGCTATCGGACCGTTCGCCGTGCGCTGGTACGGCCTCGCCTACGTGGCGGGCTTCGTGCTCGCGGCGTTGGTGCTGCGCGAGCTCGACAGGCGCTGGAAGGTCGGTCTGTCCACCGACGACATGCTCGATATCGTGCTTGTGGCGGTGGTGGGTCTGATCGCCGGGGCGAGGTTGGGTTACGTGCTCTTCTATGGCGTGGGCTCCTACTGGTCCGACCCGCTGTCCATATTCGCGTTCTGGGACGGGGGGATGTCGTTCCACGGAGGGCTGGTCGGCATCCTTCTTGCGGGCGCGTTCATCGCGAGACGCAAGGACATCCCGCCTCTCAGGCTGTTCGACATGGGTGCGGTGGGAGCTCCGATCGGTCTGTTCTTCGGTCGCATCGGCAACTTCATCAATGGCGAGCTGTGGGGGCGACCTACCGACGTCGCCTGGGGGATGGTGTTCCCGCGGGCCCCGGGCGACCTGCCGAGGCACCCCTCGCAACTCTATGAGGCGCTGCTTGAGGGCCTCGTGTTGTTCGTGGTGCTGTGGGTCCTATCGCGCAGGAAACGTGAGGACGGCTTCATACTCGGCATGATGATCGGGCTCTATGGGGTCTTCCGGATCTTCATCGAGTTCTTCCGAGAGCCCGATGTGCAACTCGGTTTCATCGCGGGCCGATTCACCATGGGGCAGGTGCTGAGCCTGCCGATGGTCGCCGCGGGTGCGTGGCTCGTGATCAGGGCCCTCAGGCGCGGCAATGACGTACAGGACGCGGAAGCCTCCGAAGCCGACGGTGCCGGATCCGGAGCGGATGTCACGGAGTGAGATCGGCCCGCAGGCTGCTCACACGCAGGGATGCGGGTTCCAGCACGGTGATTCGCGGCGGACGCACTTCATCGCTTCGCCGGGGGTGAGGAGCCGGATCGGCTGGCATTGGGTGCAGTAGAACTGGGGCAGCACCCCCACGACGTCCTTCACATCAGGGTCGTCGTAGGGCCGGGGATCCTGCTGTTCGACTATGTGGAGCAGATAGCAGGGCATGGCCGTCCTCCATCCTCGCGCTCCAGTATACGCATCACCGGTCCTGACGTTCCGGTGACGTTCTCCGCGGGCCGGATTGACCCTCTCCGGACGCCTCCCTATCCTTGTCGGAGCAGAAGGAGGACACATCCATGACCACACGCTCGATCGCCGCGGCACTCATACTGGTGATGCTCGTCGCCGGCGTCGCCGGTTGCTCCAAGGATGACCCCGAGGTAGTCGCCAACTGGCCGACCGCCTCGGTGGAACGCTCGACTTCCAGACCGGT
>DSAI01000016.1 GCA_011372845.1 Actinomycetota bacterium | reverse complement strand
TTCGCGACGTGCGTATCTCGGCGGGGGCGGGTTTCGTGTACGCGCTCTGCGGCGACATCACCACCATGCCTGGTCTGCCGGGCAAGCCGGCGGGCGAACACATCGACATCGATGCCGAGGGGAACGTCACGGGGCTCTCGTAGGGCGTGGCCAGGCGGCTGACCTCGTCCGACTGGAACGTCCCTCGGGGTGTCACACACGTCGTTCCACGGGATTTGCATTCGTGGGCCGAGCGGTTACAATATGCGAGCACTCGGGCCGTTAGCTCAGCTGGTAGAGCAGGGGACTCTTAATCCCAAGGTCATAGGTTCGATCCCTATACGGCCCACCATACACACCTCACCAGAAGAGCCGGCCCTACAGGGCCGGCTCTTCTGGTGAGGGGGTATCGCGTTTGCTACACTTAGCAATCCGGCTTCATGCGGGCGTGGCGGAACTGGCAGACGCGCTGGATTTAGGTTCCAGTGGGGAAACTCGTGGAGGTTCGAGTCCTCTCGCCCGCACCACACCGAGCCATCACGGAGCGTCGCAGGCGCCCCGGCAGGAAGCGACATTCTGAGGAGGATCCTTGCAGACGAGCGTTGAGCGTCTCGAAGGCGGCCGTGCGAAGATCACGGTCACGGTACCCGCGGCGGATGTGGACAAGGCCATCGCGGATGCGTATGCGGCCATCGGCGCGAAGCTGCGCATCCCAGGCTTTCGTCCGGGCAAGGCGCCGCGCCCGGTGATCGACACCCACGTCGGCCGCGAAGCGGTCCTGGCTGACGCGCAGGACGACATCGTGTCCGACTCGTATGGCCGGGCCGTCTCGCGGGAGGACATACGCACCGTGGGACGTCCTGATGTCGGCGAGCTCGACATGATCGAGCCGGGCAGCGACTACACGTACACCGCCGAGGTGACCTTGCGCCCCGAGCTCACCCTCTCGAGTGCGGACGCGTTCACGGTCACGGTCCCCGCGCAGAAGGCCTCCGACCGTGAGGTCGATGCGCAGATCGAGCACGTGAGGGAGCGGTTCGCCACGCTGGAGTCGGTGGACGCACCGGTCGGCGAGGACGACTTCGCGCTGATCTCGTTCGTGGGCACCGTTGACGGTGAGGCGTACGAGGGCAACGTGGTGGACAAGTACATGTACGAACTGGGTCGCGGCATGATGCCGCCCGAGTTCGACGCCGCGCTCGTGGGCACCGCGCCAGGCGGCAGCGCCGTGGCGGAGTTCGAGATCCCCGAGACGACCTCGAACGAGGAGTTCGCGGGCAAGCAAGCCCGCTTCGAGATCGAGGTGCACGAGGTCAAGACGAAGGTGCTCCCGGATCTCGATGACGAGTTCGCGGCCACAGCAGGCGGCTTCGACACGTTCGACGAGTATCGAGCCGACGTGCGCGAGAAGCTCGACTCCGCTAAGGCGACCGGTCACGCGCGAGAGGTGGAGGGCGCGGTGCTCACCGAGCTCGTCGGCCGTCTGGACGGGGACGTCCCGGAGGAGATGGTCGATATCAGGGCCGCATCGATGATGCGCGAGTTCTTCGAGAATCTCGAGCAGCGGGGGATCGCGCCCCAGGAGTACCTGCAGATGATCGGGACGAGCCCCGAGCAACTCCAGACGGACCTCCGCGAGCAGGCGGACCGCCATGTGCGCGAGGAGCTCGCTCTCGAGGCGCTGTTCGTCGCGCAGGGTATGAGCGTTTCAGAGAGCGATCTCGCCGACACCGTCCGTGAGATCGCGGGCGAGGACGCGGAGGCCGCCGAGGAGCTCGGCAAGGACCTCGAGCGGAATGGAGCGCTCCCGCTCGTCCGCGAGCAGATCATGCACCGCAAGGCTCTGAAGTGGCTGATGGACAACGCCGAAGTGATCGAGGAGGAGCAGTTATGACGGCAAAGGAGCCCGTTGCGAGTTCGCTCGTGCCCATCGTGGTAGAGCAGACCTCGCGTGGAGAGCGCAGCTTCGACATCTTCTCGCGGCTGTTGAACGAGCGGGTCGTGTTCCTCGGCACCGAGATCGACGACGTGGTCTCGAATCTCGTGATCGCGCAGCTGCTGCACCTTGAGAGCGAGGATCCCGAGAAGGACATCAACCTGTACATCAACTCGCCCGGCGGCTCGGTCACCGCGGCGCTGGCGATGTACGACACGATGCAGTACATCCGGTCCGACGTGAGCACGATCTGTATCGGTCAGTGTGCGTCGGCAGCCGCAGTGCTTCTTGCCGCCGGCGCTGCCGGCAAGCGTTTCGCGCTGCCCAACAGCCGCGTGCTCATCCACCAGCCGTGGGGCGGCACGCAGGGCCAGGTGAGCGACATCGAGATCCAGGCCAGGGAGATGCTGCGGATGCGTGAGGCGCTCGATCGTATCCTTTCGCACCACACCGGTCAGCCGATGGAGAAGATCCACGCCGACACCGAGCGGGACAACATCATGACCGCCGAGGAAGCCAAGGCGTACGGTCTCATCGACGCCGTGTTCACGCAGCGGTCACCCAAGGAGGACTGAACCACCTGATGGAGCGTCACGACGACAGCCAGCGGCTCGTGTGTTCGTTCTGCGGCAAGCCGCAACACCAGGTGCGCAAGCTGGTGGCGGGTCCCGGCGTCTACATCTGCGACGAGTGCATCGACCTGTGCAACGAGATCGTCGAAGAAGGGCAGGTCGACGCGATGGCCGTGCACGTGGAAGACGAGGAACTGCCCACACCGAAGGAGATCCTCGCGCGGCTCGACGATTACGTGGTGGGGCAGGATCTGGCCAAGAAGACCCTTGCCGTGGCCGTGTACAACCACTACAAGCGCATCCGCACCGAAGACGTCGGCGAAGACGAGGTCGAGATCGCCAAGAGCAACATCCTGCTGCTCGGGCCAACCGGCTGTGGGAAGACCCTGCTCGCGCAGACGTTGGCGCGCATCCTGAAGGTGCCGTTTGCGATCGCCGACGCCACCACGCTCACGGAGGCGGGATACGTGGGCGAGGATGTCGAGAACATCCTCCTCAAGCTCATCACCGCTGCCGACTTCGATGTCGAGCGGGCGCAGGTCGGTATCATCTACATCGATGAGATCGACAAGATCGCACGCAAGGCCGAGAACCTTTCCATCACCCGCGACGTGTCGGGAGAGGGAGTGCAGCAGGCGCTGCTCAAGATCGTGGAAGGCACGGAAGCGGCGGTCCCGCCCCAGGGAGGGCGGAAGCACCCTCAACAGGACCTGATCCGCATCGACACCACCAACATCCTGTTCATCCTCGGCGGGGCGTTCGTGGGACTCGAGAAGCTCATCGCCGACCGCATCGGCACCAAGGGTGTCGGCTTCGGTGCCGAGATGCATGACGCGCGTCAGCATGATACCGGCGCGCTGCTGGCCAAGGTGCTGCCCGAGGACCTGCACAGGTTCGGTCTGATCCCCGAGTTCGTGGGTCGCATACCGGTGACCGCGCATGTGGAGGAGCTGGACGAGGCCGAGCTCGTGCGCATCCTCACCGAACCGAAGAACGCGCTGGTGCGCCAGTACGAGCGGCTCTTCCGGATGGAG
>DSAI01000204.1 GCA_011372845.1 Actinomycetota bacterium | reverse complement strand
CGTCTCGCCAGGGGCATGCGCCTTGAGATCGATGCGACGATCGAGTACGTCATCAAGGAGAACCGCCCCCGGCTGTTGAACAAGGACCTTGAGGTCGACAGTCCGTACAACACGTACAAGTACGACGGTCTGCCGCCGGGGCCGATAGCCAGCCCGGGCCTGGCGGCGCTGGAGGCCGCCACCTCGCCTGCCGAGACCGGGTACCTGTACTACGTCCTCACGAGCGCGGACGGAGCGCATACCTTCACGGAGACGTATGAGGAGTTCCTTGAAGCCAAGGAGAAGTCGAGAGAGGTGACCCCCTGAACGTCATGGACGTCGTGAGTACATCGGCCATACGCATCACAGGCGCTCGCAAGCGATACAAACCGATAGTGGGCGCGCCCGAGCGCGATGCGGTGCGTGGTGTGGATATCGCCGTCGCGCCAGGCACCATCCACGGTCTGCTCGGTCCTAACGGCGCTGGCAAGACCACCACGATCAAGATGCTGCTAGGCCTGGTGAAGCCGAGCGCCGGGGAGTTCCGCATCCTTGGCGAGGACTCCACGTGTCCGCAGGGGCGTCGCCGTGTCGGGTTCATGCCCGAGCAGCCGTACTTCCCGCAGCATCTGCGAGCCGACCAGGCGCTCAGGCTATATGCGCAGCTTGCCGGGGTGCCGCGGCATGAGATCGTCGAGCGGACGTCCCGGCTGATGGAGCGCGTGGGATTGCAGGGTCGCGAGAAGACCACGCTTGACGCGTTCTCGCGGGGCATGCTGCAACGGCTGGGGATCGCGCAGGCGCTCATCAACGACCCGGCGGTTGTGGTGCTGGACGAGCCCGCGTCCGGTCTCGACCCGGTCGGCCAGCGCGACATCCGAAACCTCATGCTCGAACTGCGCGGCGGGGGCGTCACCGTCCTGCTGTCCTCACATCAGCTCTCCGAGGTCGAGGCGGTCTGCGATGAGGTCACCATCATGAATGCGGGCGTCGTCGCGGCCGAAGGCCAGCTGGACGCGCTCCTGAACGTGGAGGGGCGTACGTCGATACGCGTGCGCGGCCTGGAGGCCGGACTCCCGCCCGAGGTGCGTGACCTGGCCGAAGACGTAGCCGTTTCCGGTGGTGTGTCGGTGTTCTCGGTTCCGGACGAGTCCGTCCGTGCTGTGGTCGACGCGGTCGACGATGCAGGCGGCGTCATCGTGTCGATCTCGCCCGTGCGGGACTCGCTGGAGGACTACTTCGCCAGGCTGCTCACACGTTCGGCCGTGGAGGTGGGGTCACGATGATGTCCCGGATCTGGACGATCGCCAGGGGCGTGGTGGCGGACAGCCTCAGACGCAAGGTCGTGTACATCGTGTTCGTGTTCGCCGCGCTGCTCGCGATGGCCATACCGTCGCTGCCCAGCTACGGGCTGGGTGTGGAGGACGCGGTCTACCGGGAGGTGGCGCTTGCATTGTCGTTCGCCACCGCGCTGGTGCTCTCGCTGTCGCTCGCCGCGAACCGCGTCCCCTCGGAGGTGGAGCACAGGACCGTCTACAACGTGATATCGAAGGGAGTCGGCAGGTGGGAGTACCTGGTCGGCTCATGGCTGGGCGTGTTCGTGGTGACGTGCGGCGCCATAGCTGCCTTCACCGCGGTAGAGCAGGTCATCGCCGTGCTCAGGTACGGTGACGCGATGTGGCAGTTGTGGCAGGGAGCGCTGGCTGTCTGGCTGGAGATGGGCGTCATCGCCGCGTTCGCGGTGGCGGTCTCGGCGATCACAGGCCCGGTCGTGGTGGTCACGGCGAGTCTTGCCATGCTGTTCATAGGGCACTCCCGCTCCACGCTCGTCGGAGGGGAGGGGGCGCTCGCTCTTCGGCCCTTCTACCCGTCGCTGGACGCGTTCAACGTGGTCAATCCCGTAGCCCACGGGTCCGGGATACCTGTGCTGTACATCGTGAGCATGCTCGTGGTGTTCGCGGGTTTCGTCGGGCTGGCCCTGGCGATCGGTGTGGCGCTCTTCTCGCGAAGGGACCTGTGAGTCCGATGCGCGACGTACAGCGCTACATCGGGGTCGTGGTGGTGTGCCTGGCGCTCGTGTTCGGTGGTCAGGCCATGGCCGACACGCTCGTGCCGGAGGCATCCGGAGCCGAGACCAACGAGGCCGTTGGGCGGGCCGCATCGTCGTACCTCACCGGGATCAAGACCTATGCGGCCGCAGCGCTGTGGAACCGGATAGATCCGGTCATGCACGGCTACTACGGGAGTACCCCGATCGGTGAGCAGCGATACATGTTGAGCACGATCAGCCTGGTGATAGCGCTCGACCCTCATCAGGAGCAGGCCTACTCCGTGGGTTCGTGGATCCTCGCTGACAACGGTCGGGTGGAAGAAGCCTTGGTGATGGCTGAGAGAGGCGTGGAGGCGAACCCCCACGCGGGTCTTCTCCTGTCGAATCTCGCCCAGATGGAGTATCTCTACGGAGAGGGCCTCGACGCGGCGGTGGTCATCGCCGAGCGTGTCCTGAACGATGACATCGAGTGGCTCGACGGGATCCAGCAGCACCAGTGGTACCCGCTGTTAGGGGACATCTTCCGGCAGGCGGACAGGGACGACCTCGATGCGCTCGTGCAGGACCGCCTCGAGCGTCTCGACGAGGAGTTGGGTGACGAGCTGTCCCATGAGGACCACGACCATGACCACGACGGTGTCCCGGACCACTAAGGAGCGAGCGCGCTGTTCAGACCCGACCACTACGTGACCGGCGTGCGCGCGATCGATCTCGACGCGCTCAAGGCCACAGGTGTCGATTCGCTGTTGCTCGATCTCGACAACACCGTTTCGCCACATCATTCGACCACCGTGGTACCTGAGATCCGTGACTGGCTTGCTACGTTGCCCGGTCGGGGGTTCTCGGTCTGTTTCGTCTCCAACAACTGGCACGATGACGTCCACGAGCGGGCCGCGGCGCTTGGCTTCCCCGTGGTGCCCAAGGCGGGCAAGCCCTTACCCTTCGGCATACGCAAGGCTATGAGACTGCTCGGCTCGGAGCCGGGTGCGTGTGCGATGATCGGCGATCAGCTGTTCACGGATATCCTCGGCGGCAACTGCGCCGGGGCGGTGACGGTCCTGGTGGAGCCCCTCACGCACGTGGACCTGCCCCACACCCGGGTGCTTCGACGGCTGGAACAGCGCATAATGGCGGGGAGGAACCCCGAGGCCTGAGGTCGATGACAGGGAGAGGTGGCGCGTGATCATCAACGGACGGACACGACCGACCGCCGTCATAGGCTGGCCGATCGCGCAGTCGCTGTCGCCCGTGATGCACAACGCTGCCTATGAATCGCTCGGCCTCAATTGGGCGTGTCTGCCCCTTGGCGTACCCGACCAACATGCCCTGCTCGCGTTCACGGAGGTCGCGAGACGTCTGCCGTTCGTGGGCTTCAACGTGACAATGCCGTACAAGCAGGCGATGTTGGAGCTGTGCGATGAGACGGCGACCCTCGCGCAAATGGCGGGCGCCGTCAACACGGTCCACTGTGTGGACGGCCGCCTGATCGGCTACAACACCGATGG
>DSAI01000118.1 GCA_011372845.1 Actinomycetota bacterium | reverse complement strand
GCGTCCGTCGGGAGTCATGGCCGTATCCCGCGAGTAGTCGTCAGCTGCGGGCGGCATCCCCTCCGCTCCGCGTGTGATCTTCTCGATCTCCAGCGGCACCGGCTCGGTGAAGCCGTATACCGCAGATGGCAGGGCAAGCGCTGCCGCCAGAAGTACGAATGGGAGTGAGCGAAGCACTCGACTGCCCGCCCCGGAGGATCGTACGATGTGGCGCATATGGATCCCCCTGTCGCAACGGAACCAGCGGACGCGGCTGCGACGAGGAGTGTGGGCGTCCGATACCCTACCGGTCATCCTACGTGTACCGGGTGGTCACGATAAGTGACGGCGGTCACACTGCGCGGTGTTTCTTGCGTTCGTCTGCGGATTCGTGCCGTCCGTCATTCACACCGTGATTCTCTGTCCGAAGCCGACAGCCGCTCCGTCACGCGCCCGCTCCCACGCTCGCCCCGTGCCCCTCCAGCACCGGCCTCAGGAACCGGCCGGTGTGCGACCCGGCACACGCCGCCACATCCTCCGGCGTGCCGGCCACCACCACCTGTCCGCCGCGGTCTCCACCTTCCGGACCAAGGTCCACGATCCAGTCGGCGCTCTTGATGACATCGAGGTTATGCTCGATCACGAGCACGGTGTTGCCGGCGTCCACCAAGCGCTGCAGCACGTTGAGCAGTTGCCGCACGTCATTGAAGTGCAGGCCGGTCGTCGGTTCGTCGAGGATGTAGAACGTCTTGCCTGTGGACACGCGCTGCAGCTCGCTCGCGAGCTTCACGCGCTGCGCCTCACCGCCGGAAAGCGTCGTTGCGGGCTGACCCAGCCGCACGTAGCCGAGACCTACATCGTAGAGCGTCTGGAACTTGCGACGGATCTTGGGGATGTTCTCGAAGAACGAGACCGCCTCCTCCACCGACATGTCGAGGATGTCGGCCACGTTCTTGCCCTTGTACGTCACCTGCAGCGTCTCACGGTTGTACCGCGCGCCCTTGCACACCTCGCACGGCACGTAGACGTCGGGCAGGAAGTGCATCTCGATCTTGATCTGTCCGTCGCCCTTGCACGCCTCGCACCTGCCGCCACGCACGTTGAAGCTGAACCGCCCGGGCGCGTAGCCGCGGGCCTTCGACTCGTTGGTGGATGCCAACAACGCGCGGATGTCGTCCCACACACCGGTGTAGGTGGCCGGGTTGCTCCTCGGCGTCCTGCCGATCGGGCTCTGGTCGATCACGATAACCTTGTCCACGTCGGAGAGCCCCTGGATGCGGTCGTGCTTGCCGGTGCGGTGGCGCGTCCGGTAGATGTGGTTCGAGAGCGCCGGCGCCAGCGTGTCGGTCACGAGCGAGCTCTTGCCGGAACCCGAGACGCCGGTGACCACGGTGAGCGAGCCGAGAGGTATGGCCACGTCCACCGACTGCAGGTTGTTCTGGCGCGCGCCCTCCACCGTAATGTGGCCGCGCCCGGCCTCCCGGCGCTCGGCGGGTACGGGGATGCTGAGTTCGCCCGACATGTACCGCCCCGTCAGCGACTCGGCGCAGTGCAGCATCTTGTCAGGCTCGCCCACGCACACGAGCTCCCCGCCGTGCTCGCCGGCGCCCGGCCCCATATCCACAACGAAGTCGGCCGAGCGGATGGTCTCCTCGTCGTGCTCCACCACGATCACGGTGTTGCCGAGATCGCGAAGCCGCTCCAGCGCGGCGATCAACCGGGCGTTGTCGCGCTGATGCAGGCCGATAGAGGGCTCGTCGAGTATGTAGAGCACGCCCACGAGACCGCTGCCGATCTGTGTCGCAAGCCTGATGCGCTGCGCCTCCCCGCCCGACAGCGTGGCCGTAGCGCGCTCGAGGGTGAGGTAGTCGAGCCCCACCTCGACGAGGAAGCGCAGCCGCTCCACGATCTCCTTGATGATGCGGCGGCCGATCGCCTCGTCGCGCTCGGAGAGCTCGACGCCCTCGAAGAACTCGAGTGAGTCCTTCGCCGAAAGCATCGTCACCTCGTTGATGCTCTTGCCGCCGAACGTCACCGCGAGGATCTCGGGCTTGAGACGCGCGCCGCCGCACGAGGCGCACGGAATCACGGCCATGTACTCCTCGAGCTTCTCCTTGCTGGCATCGCTCTCGGTCTCCTCGTGACGGCGCATCACGCTGGCGAGCGCGCCCTCGTACTTCGTGAACCAGTACGTCTCGCGGCCGTCCCGGGTCACGTAGTCGAGCCGGATTTTCTCGTCACCGAACCCGTGCAGCAGCTTGTGCCGCGCCTCCTCGGGCAGATCGGCCCAGGGCGCGTCGATGCTCACGCCCAGATGCTTGGCGGCGGCCTCCACCAACTGCGGGTAGTAGTTGAGGTTGCCCGAGTAGGGCTTGATCGCGCCCTCGGCGATGGAGAGCGTGCGATCCGGGACCACGAGATCGGGGTCGACCTCAAGCCTGCTGCCGATGCCGAGACACTCGGGGCAGGCGCCGTAGGGCGAGTTGAAGGAGAAGTCGCGCGGCGCGAGCTCATCCATCGAGAACCCGTGCTCCGGGCACGCCAGCGCCTGCGAGAACTCATGCTCCTCGCCGTCCACCACGTCGATCGTCACGGTGCCGCCCGCCAGACGGAGCGCCATCTCCACGCTCTCGGCGAGACGCGTCCGGATGCCGTCCTTGATCACGAGCCGGTCGAGGACCACGTCGATCGTGTGCTTGTACTTCTTGTCGAGCACGATCTCCTCGTCGAGCATGCGAACCTCGCCATCCACCCGCACGCGGGTGAATCCTTCGGCCTTGAGGTCGCCGAACAGCTTGCCGTACTCGCCCTTGCGACCCTTCACCACCGGTGCGAGCACCTGGAACCTGGCGCCCTCGGGCATCTCGAGGATCGCGTCCACGATCTGCTCCGGCGTCTGCCGCTCGATCCGGCGACCGCAGATGGGACAGTGCGGCACCCCCACCCGAGCGAACAGCAATCGGAGGTAGTCGTAGATCTCGGTGACGGTACCCACGGTCGAACGCGGGTTCTTGCTCGTGGTCTTCTGATCGATCGCCACCGCCGGCGACAGGCCCTCGATGTGGTCTACGTCGGGCTTGTCCATCTGGCCGAGGAACTGCCGGGCATAGGCCGAGAGCGACTCCACGTACCGCCGCTGCCCCTCGGCATAGATGGTGTCGAACGCGAGCGAGCTCTTGCCCGAGCCCGAAAGGCCCGTGATCACCACGAGCTGGTCACGGGGGATCTCGAGGTCGAAACCCTTGAGGTTGTGCTCGCGGGCGCCTCGGATGGAGATGTGATCGAGAGACATACGGGTCGGCCTTTCGGTATGCAAGATGCGAGGGGTTTCTCTGCAAACCCCTATTCTACCCCGCCCTCACCGGCGCCGCACCCGGTCCGCAGCGACTCGCCCCCGCACCACACCCGATCCGTCGCGCCCTACCCTCGCACCGCGTGCGGGCGTCCGGCGCCCTGCGTGGAGACACGCCCCCGTCGCAGGACATTCACCGCCGCGTCACACCGCTGAAACACACCGCCTCCACCGTGGATGCATGACATACCCGTGCCAGGTACGCGGGGCGATCGTGAGGCGACCG
>DSAI01000084.1 GCA_011372845.1 Actinomycetota bacterium | reverse complement strand
GGTGGAGGTCGAAGGCCAGCTCAAGGAGCGCGAGCGGCTCCTCGCGGGGGTCGAGGATGAGATCGCGGAGCTCGTACGTGAAGCGGAGGAGGCGGCCAGACGCCGTGCCGCCGCCGCGGCGGCAGCGGCGCGTCCCGCCACTGACTACGGCAACCCCACCAACGCCTCGCGCTCGTCGGTCGTAGCGATTGCCATGTCGAAGCTCGGCGCACCCTACAAGTGGGCGGCGTCGGGTCCGGACATGTTCGACTGCAGCGGGTTCACCATGTGGTGTTACGCGCAGATCGGCGTGAGCCTGCCACACAGCTCTCGCGCACAGATCAACGTCGGCCAGCGCGTCTCAAAGGCCAATCTCGAGCCCGGGGACCTCGTGTTCTTCGGTCGAAGCACCATCCATCATGTCGGCATCTACGTTGGCAATGGCAACTACGTACACGCACCCATTACGGGGGATGTCGTCAAGGTCTCGAGCCTGGGCGCACGCAGCGACTACGTGGGAGCATGCAGGCCCTGACATCGACGGGGCCTGTCCGCAGTGTTGATGGGGGAGTAGATGCTGAGGGGCCGTCTCTGGGCGCCGTTGCGCTCGTCCGACTATCGCCGTCTCTGGGCGGCACAACTGATATCCGTGGTGGGCGACAAGGTCGACCAGATCGCGCTCGGTGTGCTCGTGTACGAGATCACCGGGTCCGAACTCCAGATGGGCATCATGCTGGCGATCTCCATGCTTCCTGCAGCACTGTTCGGCATGGTAGCCGGCGTTTACGTGGACAGGTGGGACCGCCGGCGCACGATGATCGTGGCGGACATCGCACGGGCGGCGCTCGTGCTTGCAGTCCCGTTCGTTGCCGAGTACAGCCTGATGGCCGTATACGGGGTCGCGTTCCTCATTGCATCGGTCTCGCTCTTCTTCGAGCCCGCGAAGCTCTCGCTCATCCCGGATCTCGTGGCGCCCGACGACCTGATGGCGGCCAACTCCCTGGACAGCGTGACTGTCTCGGTGGCCGAGCTCACCGGTCTTGTCTTCGCCGGTGGTCTGGTGGCGCTGCTCGGTACGCGCTCGGCCTTCTTCCTCGACGCGGGCACGTATCTGGTCTCCGCGGTGTTCGTGTCATTCATCGCGCACCGGTCGTCGCGTCCGGCAGGAGAGGCGGGCGGCGTCTCGCTGGCGCCGATCGTCATGGAGACCTCGGCGGGGCTGCAGTACATGTGGAGTCACCCCATTCTGCGTGACCTTCTCGCTGTGTACTCGGTGGCGATGATGGGCGTCGCCGCGTCCACGGTCTTCATCTACACGATCGCGCTCGACCGCTACGCGGCTGGAGCGCCCGGTTTGGCGGTGCTTGACGGCGCGATCACCGTCGGCCTGCTTGTGGGAAGCGTGGCGGTCGGCCGCGGTGATCCGTCCGGCCCCGTGCGCACGCTGTTGCGCGGCCTGTTCGCCTTCGGGCTGCTGGTGTCGCTGTTGGCTTTCGCGCCCTCGGTGCAGTGGGCGGCCGTCGTGTTCTTCGCAGCGGGTATCGCGAACATGTACTTCTATGTTCCGCTTGCGACGGTCCTGCAGCAGGGCACCCTTCCGATCATGCGAGGGCGCGTGTTCGCGGCCAAGCAGACGCTCAGCCGGGTGCTCTCGGTCATCGGGTTCATCGGTGCGGGGGCCCTTGCCGAAGGCGTGGGGCTCACACCCTCCATCCTCGCCGCGGCGGCCCTGATCGTCATCATGGCGCTGTTCGGGTGGTCCCGACCCCACTTGCGTGCGGCATGAGTCACTGACGTGTGTGGCCGAGAGGAGTAGACTGCAGCAGTAGCCGCCCGGTGCGCGCCGGACGGCCGAATCGTCGTCGAGTGAAAGCGGGCGCACATGGCGGAGATCGACGGCCTGCTGAAGATCATGGCGGAGCGGGGCAGTTCCGACCTGCACATCAAGGTCGGCTCGCCGCCTGCGGTGAGACTGAACGGCAAGCTGGTAGTGATGACCGAGTATCCCTCGCTGTCGCCCGACGCCACCCGCCAACTGGCTGTCGGCATGATGGACGACCGGCAGGAGCAGTCGTTCGAGAACCACCGCGAGCTTGACTTCGCGTACTCCGTGCCCGGCGTCGGGCGATTCAGGGTCAACGTCTTCCATCAGCGCGGCAGCGTCGGCATGACGCTGCGACGGGTCACCACCGAGCGCACGGGTATCGAGCAGCTCGGGCTCCCGCCGGTCGTTCGACGATTGGCCGAGGAGCCGCGTGGTCTGGTCCTTGTCACCGGTACGGCAGGCTCTGGCAAGACCACCACGCTGGCCGCGATGATCGATCACATCAATCACACGCGGGAAGGGCATATCGTCACGATCGAGGATCCGATCGAGGTGCTCCACCAGGACGTCAAGTGCATCATCAATCAGCGCGAGGTGGGCATCGACACAGAGAGCTACGCGGATGCGCTCCGGCATGTGGTCCGTCAGGATCCCGATGTGGTGCTTATCGGCGAGATGCGCGATCACGAGACCGTCTCGGCCGCGCTCACCGCAGCCGAGATCGGCAACCTCGTCCTCTCGACGCTGCACACCATCGACGCCACCGAGACGATCAACCGCATCATCGACTTCTTCCCGCCCTACCAGCAGAAACAGATCCGCCTCATGCTGGCGTCCACGCTCAAGGGCATCATCTCCATGCGGTTGATCCCGGCCATCAACGGCGGGCTCGTGCCGGCCGTGGAAGTGATGGTCATGACCGGCACGATCCGTGAGTACGTCATGGACTCCGAGAAGACCTACATGATCCGGGATGCGATGGAGGAGGGCGAGTACTACGGCATGCAGACGTTCGACCAGAGCCTGTTGCGGCTGTACTCGCAGGGCCGCATCACCCTGGAAGACGCCGTCGCCATGGCGCAGAACGCGCACGATTTCAGGATCAAGGTCCGGCAGCTGGGTGTCACTGCCGAGCAGGCGGCGCAGACCGGCGTGTACTGAGGGGGCCGCGGGCGCTCGCGCGGTCAGCGGTCGCGGCGTGCATATCGCGCCAGCAGCAGCCCCATAGCGGCCCCGGCGCAGGCGCCCGCCGTGTCGACCAACCAGTCGGCCGGGTCCGGGACCCGGCCTGGCACGAACGCCTGATGGAGTTCGTCGGTCACGCCATACGCGGAGGCGAGAACGACCGCGAGCAGCACGACCCGTGCTGTAGGCATGCCGTCCGGGAGGGCCAGGACATAGAGGGCGCCAAGCACGGCATAGAGGAAGAAGTGGCCGTACGAACCGTAGTCACCGGCCGGGACTGCGTCTCCGGGCATCGACGACAGCGCGAAGATCACCGTCATCCAGGCAATCGCCGCATATCGTGCGTAACGCGTCATCGTGTCCGGGGTGGTCACGGCGGTTCCTCTCCATTGACGGGCCTCATGGGGTTCTGCCAGCGTAAGACATCCTACCGTCAGTCAGCCTAACGGAAGGAGCCCCATGCGTCGTGGAACGGCCCTTGCGCTGGTCGTCGCATCCGCAGCGTGCTTCGGTACGCTCGCGGTGCTCGGTGCGCTCGCCTACCGCTACGGCGCGCGACCGCTTCCGCTCCCCG
>DSAI01000098.1 GCA_011372845.1 Actinomycetota bacterium | reverse complement strand
TCTCCCAGGACTTCGACCGCTCGCCGGGCGTGATCACGTGCACCGACAGCGTGGCGCCTGAGCGTTCGATCGAGGCCGTCACACGATCGCCGACGAGATCGCGGACGTGCTCGTCGGTCACGAGAGCGATGCGCCGGGCGCCGGTGACGTCCCGAATCCTCGCGCCGATCTCATCGATCAGTCCTGGCCCCACCACGATGCTGTACGAGTCCGGCGACCCGGCCTCCCCTACCGGGATGGTCGCCGAGGTGAGCGAGCCTACGACCGAGGCGACGTCCTCGGCCACATCCTCGGCCGGCCGTCCCACGGTGTCGATCACGTGGTCGGCCGTGCTCGTGTACAGGCCGAGTCGCGCATCCAGGATCGCGCGGGCCGCCGAGACACCCGCCCCCGCGAGCAGTGGACGACCGGCGGCGTCCCCCACGCGCGCGATCGCCTCCTCGAGCGTCACCGACAGGTACACGACGGTCCCAAGACCACGCAGAAGCGCCCGGTTGTCTTCACGCAAGATCACACCGCCGCCCGTCGCCACCACAGCCGCCGGTTCCCGCTCCAGGGAGCGGAGCGCGTCGTGTTCGGCGCGCCGGAACCCGGCTTCGCCGTGCTCGCGGAAGATGTCGCTCACCGAGGAACCCTCGCGCTCCTCGATCATCGTGTCGAGATCCACGAACCGGCGCTTCATCCGTGCGGCGACCAGCCTGCCCACCGTGCTCTTGCCGGCGCCCATGAACCCGGTGAGGAAGACGTGGTTCACCAGGCGATCCTCTTCCGGTACGCCGCAAGCGCCGTCCGCATGTCGTGGAGGCAGGCCCCGCCAAGAAGGCCCTGGTATGCGTCGGCGAGCACGAGCGCCACCTCGGCCTCGGCCACTACGGCGGCTGCCGGTACCGCGCACACGTCGGCACGTTCGCGGGCCGCATCAGCGACCTCACCGGTACTGATGTCCACGGTCCTGAGCGGCCGCATCAGCGTAGGTATCGGCTTCATCGCCGCACGCAGCACGACCGGCTCGCCCGTGGTCATGCCGCCATCGATGCCGCCCGAACGATTCGTGGCGCGCCGCAGCCGACCGCTCTCATCCAGCACGATCTCGTCATGGACGGCTGAGCCGGTGCGAGCCGCGGCGGCGAACCCGAGGCCGAACTCCACGCCTTTGATCGCGGGTATCGACATGACCGCCGAGGCGAGACTCGAATCGAGCCGCTGTCCCTGCTCGGCATAGCCGCCGACACCGGGCACCAGCCCCTCCACACACACGGCGAACACTCCGCCGAGGCTTTCGCCCTGCTGACGGGCGTTATCGATAGCGGAGCGCATCTCGGCGGCGACACCCGCGTCCGGACACGACACATCGCTCGCCGCCACCGCTGCCGGGGCCGCCTCCTCGGGAGCGAACGCTCCGGTAGCCGCCGGCCCGATCCGCTCGACCCATGAGCGAACCGACACGCCAAGAGCCGTAAGCAGCGCACGCGCGACAGTCCCCGCTGCCACCCGCGCCGCGGTCTCTCGCGCGCTGGCGCGCTCAAGGATGTCGCGTACGTCGGCGGCGCCGGTGCGCTGCACGCCCCCGAGATCGGCGTGACCGGGTCGCGGAGCCGTGAGCGCTTCCACGCCATCGCCACTTCCCCACGGGTCCATCACCTCGGACCAGTTCGCCGCATCGCGGTTGACGATCCTCATGGCCACCGGGCCGCCGAGAGTGCGCCCGAAACGTACTCCTGCCACCACAAGCGCACGGTCTGTCTCGATCGCCATACGACCGCCCCGCCCGTAGCCCTGCTGGCGCCGGGCCAGGTCGTCATCGATCGCGGCGCGGTCGAGCTCGATACCGGCCGGCACGTCGGAGACGATCACCACGAGCTCCTGGCCGTGTGATTCCCCTGCCGTTGTGTACCGCACCGCATCGCCCCTCTCGTATCGGTACCTGGATTCTACCGCAGTGGCGGGCCGGCCCTGCCGTACGCCTCGCGCTTCCTTCAGCAGAGGCACATCGGGCGCCGCAAATGCGACGCCCGAGAAGGATCGTGCGCTGGGTCCTGCTACTTCGTTATCCCTTGACCCACCGCCAGGGTCACCTGGATGTCACCGTAGAGCATGGTCACGCTGGTGGAGCTGACCCGCAGCACTTCCCACGGTGTGTCCGGGATACCCTCTCCGGGCGCGAGCGTGTACGTGGTGCCGTTGTACCGCAACTCGGCCTTCATGATGCCGTCTTCGGTCACCACACCGTCGAGATACAGAACATCGGGCGTATCAGGAGTGACGGTGTCGGTGTCGCCTGGGTCAGTGGTAGTCGTCGAATCCGTCGATGTGCTTGTTGTGGGGAGCGGCTCGAGCAGCGGATCGAAGATGTCCCTGAACGTGAAGACCTCGCTGTTGCGGACCTCGGCAGCCGGTGCGGCCGCCTCGACCGTCATCGTCGAGTCTCCAGAATCGTCTTCAGTCTGGCCGGTCTCAGTCACCTCGACCACAGCGTCGTCGATCGCATCGGAGAAGAGCGAGCCGAGTATCACCGCCGCTACGACACCACCGATGATCGCCAGCAACGCCAGGGCGCCGACGATGCCCACAAGGCGCCCCCCGGGGGTCGAGAAGAAGCCCTGCTTCTTCTCCGGCACATCGGTCGTCTCCGGCGCCTGTGCTCCGGTCGCATCCATGCGGTCATCAGACATAGCGGTCACCTCCTCGCTGCTCGATCATTGGGCGGCCGGAGCCTCGGTCGAAGCCGCGGCCATGACGTACACTTCGATGGTGCCTGACACGTCGATGTACGCGTCCACGTCATCGGTCTCCGGCACATACGTGAACGTCATCACAGTCACTCGCGTCCCACGGTCGAGGTTGTTCACCCGTCGGCAGAAGTCGATGACATCCGCCCACTGTCCCGTGCAGCCCACCGTGAGTTCCACCACGTCATACGCTTGTGAAGAGCCGTCTTCAGCCACCGGCGCTGCCGAGATGTCGCCTACGGAGATCGTGGACAACTCCACGCCCGCCGCGTTCGCCACATCCTGAAGCTCGATGATCACCGAGGGAAGCTGCGGCGAATCGGGCACCTGGTTGGCGATCTGCATGAGCTCGACCTCATTGGCGGCGGCCTGAGCCTTGACGCTCTGACGGCGCGCCAGCAGAGCCTGGGCGGTCTGCAATTCCGTCTGGGCCGTTGCGATCTCCGTGTCCACTGCCGAGGCCTGCTGGAACTTCGGCAGGATCGCCAGGACCACGAACGCGATCGTAAGGACCGCGATTACGCCGATCGCGATGTACATCTGCATCTGGGCTGAAAGACGGTTCATCGCAGACATCCTCCGCTACGGGGCGAACGTACTCGGCGGGGCAGGCTCACCCGTCGCGGGTCTGTTGTGTCCATGTATCGCATCACTCGGCCTCACCCTCTGTGGCCGGGGGCACGACTTTCGACGTGATCGTGTACTGGATCGCGTCCTGCTCGGCGAACTCGGTCTTCACCGAGCTGGCGAGCCAGACGTCGCTGAGGTCTTCGAGGTCCGCAAGCCTCACCAGCGCTTTGGCGATCGCCTTGTGGCCGAGGTCCGGAACATCGTCCGGG
>DSAI01000103.1 GCA_011372845.1 Actinomycetota bacterium | reverse complement strand
TTGACCAGCGTGTTCGTCGTGCACGATGGTGCTCGACCGTTGGTCACCCCGGCGACGATCGCCGGAGCGATCGAGATGCTGGAGCGGGACGATGGCTGTGCTGGGGTGGTGGTGGGGCACCCTTCGTACGACACCCTGAAACAGGTGGATGATCTCGACGTGGTGGTTGCTACCCCCGATCGCGCGACGATCTGGTCGGCTCAGACGCCGCAGGTCTTCCGGGCGCAAACCTTGCGGGATGCGTACGAGCGGGCTGCGCACACCGGGTGGACGGGCACGGATGATGCTTCGTTCGTCGAGCACGCTGGTGGCAGGGTGCGGGTGTTCGCCGGGCCACGGGACAACGTGAAGATCACCGTGCCGGAGGATCTTCGGGTGGCCGAGGCGTTGCTGCAGGCACGGGAAGGACGGGCAGGGATGGATTCTCTCCGCGTCGGCACCGGTTACGATGTTCATGCGTTCACAGACGGGCGAGCCCTGGTGCTGGGCGGGGTCACCATCCCGTACGAGCGCGGATTGGCGGGGCATTCGGACGCAGACGTGCTTGTTCACGCACTCATGGACGCGATCGTCGGTGCACTGCGGGAGGGGGATATCGGCCGCCTGTTCCCGGACACCGATCCACGGTATTCTGGCGCATCGAGCGTCGGGCTGCTGCGTGAGGTGGCGGCCCTCATGCGCGAAAGAGGATTCCGGCTCGTCGACGCGGACACCGTGCTCGTACTCGAGGAGCCCAGGATAGCCCCGTATCGCGAGTCGATGCGTATGGAGATCGCGCGGGCGCTCGATGTGGATGTCGAGCGTGTCGGCGTGAAGGCCACCACCACCGAGGGGCTCGGCTTCGCGGGCCGCAAGGAGGGAGTCGCGGTCCATGCCGTCGCGTTGCTCGAGCGGTGCAGGGCGTGACCGGAGACGCGCCTCGTGCGCTGGTTGAAACGCTTCGGACGGTGACGTGATAGTGGTGCGACCTGGCACCGGTGGGTGGACGATGGGAGGGTCCGACTGATGATTGCGCGTCTGCGCGCGGACATACACGCGGTCATGGAGCGCGACCCCGCGTGCCCTTCGGCGTTCTCGGCGCTCACCAACTACCCCGGCCTGTGGGCCGTGTGGTGGCACCGGGTCACACACCGCCTGCACAGCGCCGGATGGACCTGGCTGGCCCGGCGCATCAGCCAGTGCGTCCGCGGCGGTACCGGCATCGAGATCCATCCGGGCGCGACCATCGGCGCGCGCTTCTTCATAGACCACGGCATGGGTGTCGTGATCGGTGAGACCACGGTCATCGGTGATGACGTGACGATCTATCAGGGAGTGACGCTCGGCGGGACCGGCAAGGAGCACGGGAAGCGCCACCCCACCCTGGAGGATTACGTGGTGGTGGGCGTGGGGGCAACGGTGCTCGGGGACATCACGATCGGACGTGCCACGCGCGTCGGAGCGGGCGCGGTCGTGGTCTCCGATGTGCCGCCACACTGCACCGTGGTCGGTGTACCTGGTCGCGTGGTGGTCCGCGAAGGAAAGCGCGTCGAGACCATCGACCTCCACCATGAGGACCTGCCCGATCCCATCATCGAGATGTACCGCGCGCTGCAGCGCCGGATGGACCGCATCGAGGCTCGTCTCGTACGCGACGAGGGTATCGGTGCCGAGGCTGGCGAGCGCATGTTCCCCGTCGAAGACGAACGAGGAGAGGACAGCGATGACGATCCGCGTCTATAACACGCTGACGCGCTCGAAGCAGGAGTTCGTTCCGCGCGAGCCCGGCACCGTTGCCATGTACGTGTGCGGACCGACCGTCTACAACCACATACATATCGGCAACGCCCGGACCTTCCTCACGTTCGACGTCATCAGACGGTATCTGACGTTTAGGGGATTCGACGTCCGGTTCGTGCAGAACATCACCGACGTGGACGACAAGATAATCGCTCGCGCGAACGAGGAGGGTCGTGCGCCGGGAGAGGTCGCCGCAGAGTATACGCAGGCGTTCCGGGAGGCCATGGATGCGCTCGGCGTGCTGAGGCCGACGGTCCAGCCCAAAGCCACCGACACGATCGACGCGATGATCGAGATGACCCAGCGCCTGATCGAGCGTGGACACGCCTACGCGGTGGACGGCGACGTCTACTTCTCGGTGCGCAGCTTCCCCGGGTACGGGAAGCTCTCAGGGCGGAACGTGGACGACCTCGAGAGCGGGGCTCGTGTCGACGTGGATGAGCGCAAGGACGACCCGCTCGACTTCGCGTTGTGGAAGGCGGCGAAGCCGGGTGAACCGCAGTGGCAGAGTCCGTGGGGGGCCGGCCGGCCCGGATGGCATCTTGAGTGCTCGGTCATGTCCGAGCGGGAACTCGGCCTCACGTTCGACATCCACGGCGGCGCAAGCGACCTCATCTTCCCGCACCACGAGAACGAGATCGCACAGTCGGAGGCCGCCACCGGGGAACCGTTCGTGCGGTACTGGCTCCACGGTGGGTTGCTCCAGGTCGACCAGGAGAAGATGAGCAAGTCGCTCGGCAACTTCCTGCTGCTGAAAGATGTGCTCGCCCGGTATCCTGCCCCCGTGATCCGACTGCTCATGCTGCAGACGCACTACCGGAGTCCGCTCGACTTTTCGACCGACCGCCTCGACGAGGCGGGTCGCGCATACGAGCGGCTGACGACACCGCTGCGGAACTTCGTGTGGGCGAAGCGCCATCGCACCGCCAGCGAACTCCCGGAAGCGACTTCGCTCGTACTTGAGGCGCTTGAGGCGGCACCGGGGGCGGCCCATGATGCGTTCATCGCAGCCATGGACGACGACTTCAACACCGCGGGTGCTCTGGCGGCGATCTTCGACCTCGTGCGCACCACCAACGCGTTCCTCGAGAGTCACGGCATCGGGGGGAACGCACGATACGCGGGGCGGCTCGAGGCGGCGACAGCGATGATCAGCGAGCTGCTGGGTGTGCTCGGCGTGGAGGTCACCGGCGAGGATGTCTCCGACTCATATCCGTCCGCCGTCCTGGATCTTGCCCGTGACTTCGCTGGTTACGATGGGACCGACACGCAGCAGGCGGTCACGTCGTTGCTCGCAGCGCGGTCTGCGGCACGGTCCGAGCGCAACTGGGCGGCGGCCGATGGCATCCGTGACGGTCTGGCCGACCTCGGCTTCACCATCGAGGACACCCCGTCGGGCGCACGTGTGTCGTACCGCGATCGCGGGTGACCCGCCATGCCGGATGTGATCGAGGGGCGTAACGCCGTCCTTGAGGCCTTGCGTTCCGGTGTCAGGCTTGAGCGTGTCCTGCTCGCAGACGGACTCGAGCCGAATCCTGTCCTCGATGAGATACGCGGGCTTGCCGCGAAGGCGGGCATACCCGTCGGGCGTGCCAGGCGCGATGAGCTCGACGGGCTGAGTGCACGTGGCGCACACCAGGGCGTCATCGCGACTGCGGCCCCTTTCGTGTATGCGGAACTCACTGACGTGCTCGGTGCGATCGCCGGTCGCCCCCGGGCGCTGGTGGTCGTGCTCGACCACGTCACCGACCCCGGGAACCTCGGCGCCATCATCCGATCGGTGGAGGTCG
>DSAI01000002.1 GCA_011372845.1 Actinomycetota bacterium | reverse complement strand
TCGTAGCCCTCCAGGCTGGTGTCACCATGCCAGATGTACCCGGCATCGAACCCGAGGTGGTTCACGGCGTGGACGACGTCCTGCTCGCAGTTCGATCCGGGGAAACGTACGATTCCGAACCGCATCGCTTACGCCTCCCCGACGGTCTCGATGCGGTAATCCTCGATCACCGGGTTGGCGAGCAGCCTGTCGCACATCTCGCGAACGCGCTCGGTGGGTGTCCCGTCGGCCACCTCGAGCTGGATGTACTTGCCGATCTTCACCGACGCCACCTCGTTGTAGCCGAGGTTGACCAGCGCACGCTCGGCGGTGGCCCCCGGCGGGTCGAAGATGCCCTTCTTGTAGGTCACGTAGATCTCGAATCGTGCCACGGTGACGGCTCCTCCCCTTACGGCTCGCGCCCTGCTGACGCGGCGGTCGTACCCTCATCGTCCGACCCCGACGGGTCGTTGAACGTCACGAACATGCTCTCCCGGTCCTGGCGCATCTTCTCGGCCACCGCCGCATCGAGCTTCCGGCGGCTGTACCACATCGTGCCGAGACCGATCACCCATGCCGCGATCGACGCGTACGCGAGCACCGGGATCTCGCTGTGGACATCAACCGTGGCCGCCGAGGAAGAACCCACCTGCCAGAAGCTCAGCAGGAATCCGAGAACGCCCACACCCGCAAGCACGATGCCCGCCCAGAACAGGTAGATATGGGCCCTCACGTGGCGAGGGACGGCGCGGATGCTCACTTCCCGTCCTTCGACTCCGCGGTACCGTCCGCATCCACGGCGTGCTTCTGCTCCTTCTTGGAGGGCTTCTTCGCCGTGCTAGCGATCAGCTCCTTGCGCAGTCTGCGGATGACCACCAGATCGATCGCCACCGCGGTCATCGAGGCCACCAGCACCACTCCGGCGATGATGCGCTGAACGCCCTCGTCGGCGCGGAGCTCCGGCACGAGCCAGCCGAGCGCGATGAGACCGATACCGGTGAGCAACAGCACCCACCACACGCGACGCCACTTCTTGATCTGCGGCGAGGTGGGCAGCCCGGCCCAGTCCTTCTCCACGCCCCCGGTCGGCTTCTTCTTCGAATCGCTCCGGGAGGCCTCCACGGTGCCCTGCTTGCGCACCGGCTTGGCCTTGGCGGCGCTCTTGCGCGTGGAGCCTATGTTCGCCCCTTTGCGGTACCGGTCGTTGCTGAAGCTGCGCTGCGACATCCTATGCCCCTTCCGGCATGAAAGCCTGGCCGGTGATGGCCTCGTACGCCTCGATGTACTTCTCGGCCGTGACCGCAAGGATGTCCTCGGGCAGCGAAGGCGCCGGAGGCGTCTTGTCCCAGCCGCTCGCCTCCAGCCAGTCGCGCACGAACTGCTTGTCGTAGCTCGGTTGCGGGCCGCCGGGAACGTACTCGTCGGCAGGCCAGAAGCGTGAACTGTCAGGCGTGAGGACCTCATCGATCAGCGTGACCTCGTCGTCCACCAGCCCGAACTCGAACTTGGTGTCCGCGATGATGATGCCGCGCTCGGCGGCATGGTCGCGCGCTGCCGAGTACAGCGCGAGCGATGCGTCGCGCAGTTGAGCGGCGTGTTCCGCGCCGATGATCTCCACCATGCGCTCGTAGCTGATGTTCTCGTCGTGATCGCCCACGGCCGCCTTGGTGGACGGCGTGAAGATCGGCTCGGGCAACCGGGAGCTCTCCACGAGACCCTCGGGCAGCTTCTGGCCGCACACCGTCCCCTGCTCGCGGTACTCCTTCCACCCGCTGCCCGCGAGGTACCCACGCACGATGCACTCCACCGGGAAGACCTCGGCCCTCTTCACGATCATGAAGCGACCGCGCAGGCTATCGGCGTACGAGGCGAGCTTGTCGGGCAGGTCGCACTCCTCGGCCGTGAGGAGGTGGTTGGGCACGATGTCGCCGAGCAGGTCGAACCAGAAGAGCGAGAGCTTGGTGAGCACCTCGCCCTTATAGAGGACCGGGTCGGGCAGTACCACGTCGAACGCGCTCAGGCGGTCGGTGGACACGATCAGCAGCGCCTTGCCGAGGTCGTAGATGTCGCGGACCTTGCCCTGCGCTGTGGGTTTGAGTTCCATCGGCTCCACTCTGAGTCCTTTCGCTCCCGACGTCACGGGGGCGGCGGCACGCGGCCGGACGGCGCCCCGGGGACGCCCCGCCATGCGTGCATTGTAGGCGATACGCGCCAGCGGCGATACGCGCCGGGCGCCCACACCGCCAGGCGGTAGCGGTTCCCTATCGGGGAAGCTGCATCCGCTCGAGCGTGCCCGCATCGATGTCACCCGCGCCCGACACCACGCGAAGCAGGCTGCGATAGAAGCCCGCGAGCGGATTCACGTACTCGTAGTTCACGAGGTAGGGCTCGCCCTCGATGCCGCCGAGTTCGGCCGCACGGTCCACGGCGTCGTTGTAGTTGCCGATCGAGTCCACCAGGCCGAGTTCCAGCGCTTCGCTCCCGAGCCATGCCCAGCCGGTGGCGAGTTCGCGCACCTCCGCCTCGGACATGCCTCGGCCGGAGGCCACATCGGCCACGAACTGGTTCTGGATGAGCGCCATCTGCTCGTTGAGCATCGCCGTCTCGGTGGCGGTGAGGCTGCGGTACATGCTGCCGGCGTCCTTGAACTCCCCCTGGGTGAGGGTAGTGAACTCCACGCCCACCTTGGAAAGCAGCTCCTCGATGTTGGCCACCGAGATGATCACGCCGATGCTCCCCACGGTGGAGCCGGGCGACACGACGATCTCGTCGGACTGTGAGGCCACCATGTAGGCGCCCGACGCGCAGACGTCACCCACGCTCGTGACCACCGGTTTGGTCTCCCTGGCGCGTCGCACGCCAAGCATGATCTCCTGCGAGGCGGCGACCGTACCGCCGGGCGAGTCGATACGGAGCAGGATGGACTTCACCCTGGTGTCGGCGACCGCCTGGTCGAGCTGGTCGAGCACGTACTCGGGGTCGCCGCTGCCGATGCCGCCACCCTGGATCGTATCGGTGATGCGGATGACGGCGATGCTGTCGCCCATCGCAAGATCGCCGACTCCGCCCAGCATCACAACGCTGAGCACACACGACCCGAACACCAGCAGCAGGAACGCGGTACCCAGACCGATCGCCCACTTGGCGCCAGCCGACATCCGCTTGCGCGGCGCGGGCTGCGGCTGCGAGGGGGCGGCCTGCGGCTGCGCAGGCGCCTCCTGCGCTGCGGGGGGCGCGGGCTGCGTAGCGGGATCCTGGCCGTACGCATCCATTCGATGCCTCCATCGGCTCCGGCCGGGCTGACCACCGGCGTGTGGAGCTTAGACGATTCCGAGATATGCGAGAGCCGCCGCCATATGGAAGACGGAGCCCACCAGGATGGCGAGGGCCACCCACTTGTGCACCTTGAGGTGGAGCACGCCCTTGAATTTGATCTTCCGCATCCCCTGGAGGATCTGGAACACCATCATGAGGAACAGGGCGCCGCCACCGGCCACCAGCATGAACGGCTTCACCACGATGCCCAGCAGCATGGGGTCCTCCTTCGTGAGCGCGACACTCACAAGCAAGAGTACGCGCGCGCCCTCGGCCACGTCCAGC
>DSAI01000089.1 GCA_011372845.1 Actinomycetota bacterium | reverse complement strand
TGGCTACACGCTGGCGCAGGTCTTCGACCGGACCCTCACGGCGTTCGGTCCGGAGCGCGTGCTGTTCGGCACCGACTCGGGGACGACGGGGCCGTACCGGGAGTGGATCGCGTTCCAGCAGCGTCGTACGCTTGAGGAACTGGGTCTCTCGGCACGCGACCGGGACCTCGTTCTGCGGGCCAACGCCGTGCGCATCTTCCATCTCGATGGATAGGAGCAGGTGGTGAGCTTCGGCACCCACAATGAGGAGCGCGAATACGACGAGCTGGTGAACTGGGACGCGCGGCTCACTCGTGAAGGACCCTTCTTCAGGCGCCTCTTCGAGGAGAGCGGCGTGCGTTCCGTGGCGGATGTGGGCGCGGGAAGCGCGCGTCACTCGATCATGTACCGTTCATGGGGTCTGGATGTCACCGCCATCGACCCGAGCTCGCAGATGCTCGAACTCGCACGGGAGAACGCCGCCCGGCTCGGAAGCGATGTCCGCATCGTCGAGGGGGGCTTCGGGGAGGTGGCGCGCATCGCGGGTTCGCCCGTCGACGCCATCACCTGTACGGGCAACGCGCTACCCCATGTGAGGTCCACAGAAGGACTCCGGGAGGCGCTTGGCGACTTCGCCACAGCTCTCGTGCCCGGCGGTGTGCTCGTGCTTCACTACCTCAACCACGAGCGGCTCCTCAAGAAGAGGATCAGGACGATGTCCCCCGTGTTCAGGGAGACGCTGAGCGGGGACAAGTTCTTCATCAGGTTGCTTGACTACACGCCCTCCGGCGACGGCATCCTGTTCGACTTCGTCACACTCGTGCGCGACGCGAGCGTCCGCGAGACGCCGCACACCATCGAGAGCTGGCCCAAGACGCTCGAGGCCGACCCCGGTGGCGGATGGAGCGTCCGCTCCCGGCGCTCCCTCCACTTCGCGATCACCGGCGGGCTGATCGTCGCCGAGCTCGAGCGCGCGGGTTTCGGTGATATACGCCTCCTGGGCGATCACGAGGGCCGGCCGCTCGACGCCGATGCCGATGAGAGCCTGATCGTCGTGGCCCGTCTCGCAGGTTCCTGAGTCTTCCGGGCGCGGCGGACGCCTCAGCGTTCGATGGCGCAGACCACGGGGCCGAGCCGGCACCGCCTGCCGAGCGCCGCGTCGCATGCCTCCACCGGCGGGGTGAGTCCCTCCGGAGGTGCGACCGCATCACCCGATGCGAGCATGCGATACAGGTGACAGGGCGGGAGCCCCGCTACGTTCTGGAAGCACTCGTCATCGGCCACGCTGGCGAGATGGTGCTCGATGTTGTATGCGCCCGCACAGCCGAGCGCCTCCCCGCTTGCGAGCCACGTCTCCCGCATATCGGCGTCCAGCATCCGCATCCGGACGTCCGTCGTGACAGGACGGGCGATCGGCGTGTCGGCGTCGGGACCGAGGATGGCGACGCCCGTGATCACCTGGTGCGTCCGCCCGGAGAGCGCGTCGAGCATGCGTCGCGCCTCGGCCATGTCGGCGGGCTTCCCCAGCACGGCTCCGTCGAGGACGACGATGGTGTCGAACGCGAGCAGCGTGCCGGTCTCGCCGCTGGCGCGCGCCTCTGACGCCTTGTCGGCAGCCAGGCTGGTTGCGAGGTGGGCCGGCTCGAGAGGCCGGGCGAGGTCTTCGTGCGTGTCGGTCGACATGGAGCGCACGTTGAAGCCCAGCCACGCGATGAGCCGGCGCCGGCGAGGCGATGCGGATGCGAGGACGATCGGGGAGCCGCTCATGCGGCGATGATAGCACTGCGGAATAGGAAGCGGCATAATCGGAACCAGTGCAGTCGCCTGGAGAGAAGATGCCCACGAGACCTCTCGAACCAGAGCGAGCGCCCGAACAGGTCGAGCGCTTCGTCAAACAGCTCCTGGTCGTCTACAAGGCGGCCAAACTCTATCCTCCGGCGAGCGAGATCCCCGGCGAGAGCGCCTCGGCGCTGCTGAAGCTGTTGCATGCGCTGCTCCGGGAGTCTCCCGATCTCGTGTTCCAGGTCACCAAGGACGGGCTGCTTTACAACGCCCTGCCGGTCTTGCCCGATCTCAAGCCGTTCCGGCAGTTCGCCCGCGAGTGTTACAACCGCCATCTCTCGGAGATCCGTTTCCACTCAGGAGCCAGCACCCGCGACGTCATCGGTCTGTGCAGGGTCCTGTTCGAGCCACCCGAGCAGGTGGCGGCGGCGGGTGGCGTCGAGCAGCGGCTGTGGGATCTGCAGGTCCACGGTATCACCGTTCGCACCGCCTCGACGAAGATCGTGGATACCGAACTCGATGAAGCCGAGCCGGACCTGGACCCCGACGAGCAGTGGCCTCCCAGTTTCCAGCGCATCGACGAACTGGTGGACGCCGCGTACGGTGCGCGACCGCGCGATCAGCGGATGCTCGTCCGCTTCGTCCAGAACTCCCGCCTGGTCGCCAAGTACCTTGGTGAGCTGGCCTCCTCCGGGCGCGGCGGACGCCCGCTCACGAACCTGATCGCCGGCAGGGTGGTCTCGATGGCGCACGCCGCCTCGGCCGAACTCGCAGAGGATCAGCCGGCCATCTACCGGGCGATCGCGGAGGCGCTCCTCGGCCTCGAGCCGGAGACCCGTCGAGGCGTGCTCGCGGAACGGTTGCTCCCCGACTCCCGGGTGGATCAGACGGTAGCGGCGGTGATGCGTCAGTTCGAGATAGGCGAGCTGTGCAAGGCGCTTGTGGAGGGCCTGAGCCCCGATCCCGTTTCCCGTGATGGCCTGTCGCGGGCGCTCCGCAATCTCGCCGTGATCAGCATGCAGCCCAAGGAGCTGATACTTGAGGCGGCAGGCGAGGCACTGGCCGAGTCGGGGATGGATGGCGATTCGATCGCGACGATACTCGACAACGCCGCACCGACCCAGATCCGCAGGTCGGGAAGCACCGATCGGCAGGACCTTGAGAGCATCATCCGCCTTGTGGACCTCGCGCCGGTGGCGTTGGAGTCGGAGTCGGCCGAGACGGCGGCGCTGAGAGCCGAAGTCGCCGATGGCATCTCCGACAGCGACGTGCTCCTGACGCTCGTGACCCTCGTCTCCATCGAGCGTCGGCCGGAGATGTTCGCATCGCTGATGGGGATGCTCGAGGATGGGCTCGCCCTTCTGCTGGAGTGGGGCGAGTTCGGCGAAGCCGCCGATGCCGCCGCCATGCTTGCGGCGGTGCGTACCGATCCTACCGTTGAGCAGGAGCAGCGAACACGTGTGGACGTGGCGCTTCGCACGATCGCGCAGCCCAAGGCGATGCGCGAGGTGGTCATGGCGTTGCGTTTCCACCACCACGAGAGCCCGGAGGCCGAGTCGTGTCGCCGCTTGCTCTCGGTGCTCGGTGGCCACTCGATCGCGCCGCTCCTCGAGGTCCTGGCCGATGAGCCCGACATGGCTGCACGCAAGAGCCTCGTGGACCTGATCTCGATGCTCGCTCCCGGGCACGTGGACGAGCTTGCGGCCAAGATCACCGACCCGCGCTGGTACTTCGTCCGCAACGTCGTCGCCATCCTCGGCACAACGCGCGAGCGCTCCGCGTTGCCCCCGCTCGCGCGTACGCTCCGGCACGGCGACGCCCGCGTGCG
>DSAI01000225.1 GCA_011372845.1 Actinomycetota bacterium | reverse complement strand
GGATTGCGAGAAGGCTCATGTCCGCACCTCTCCCGCCCCGGCAGGCTGCCGCGACCATGCGCGTCTGATCAGCCCTCCGATGCCGGCAGGCGCGAAGATGACCACGAGTATCATCGCGATCCCGTAGATGTCAGTCTCCCAATCCTGCAGCACGGCGACCGTCCCCTGACTGAGGCCGGGGATCAGCGCGTCGGCGTATGGCAGCAACGTGAGGGCGATCGCCGCGATCGCCGGTCCCGCGAGCGAGCCGGTACCGCCGACGACCACCATCGCTACGAGGATGACCGACTGCTCGAGACCGAACGTCGTCGGCGAGATGAACCCCACGCTGTGCGCATACAGAGCACCCCCCAGCCCCGCAAGCCCCGCAGAGAAGGCGAACGTGCGGACCTTGAGCGACACCGTGTCCACGCCACACGCGAGAGCGCCGCTCTCCGTTGCGTGGAGCGCCTGCATCGCGCGTCCGGGCCGGCTCCGCACGATGTTGGCGACCACCACCAGCACCGCTATCGCCACGCCCCACACGAGCAGGTACATGCCGAGCGGCGTATCGATGGCATAGCCGGCCACCTCGGGATACGCGATGCCGCCCAACCCGTCATTCCCGCCGGTGATGTGCCTGGCCTCCCGGAACACCACGTGCATGATCTCGGCGAATCCCAGCGTGGCCATCGCGAGGTAGTGACCATGAAGGCGAAGCGCCGGCAACGCCAGCACCAGACCTCCCGCCGCTGCCAGCAGCGTTCCAGCGGCCACGCCCGCCAGCCACGGCATGCCCAGAGGGCCCACCAGGTAGGCGGACGTGTAGGCACCGATACCCACGAATGCCGCGTGACCCATCGATATCTGACCCGCGTATCCGAACAGCAATGCAAGGCCAGCGATGATGATCACGTTCACGCCCACGTAGACCATGACCCTCAGGACGTAGCGTTCGGGACTGACGAGCGGGACGGCTGCCACCAGCAGCCCCACAAGGAGGACCGCGGAGTACGGTGCGCGCAACAGGCGCCGGAGTGTGGCCTTGATCGCCGTCACACCTTCTCCCGCCTCGCGCGGCCGAACAGCCCCTGCGGGCGCACGAACAGCACCACGAGCAACACCACAAGGGAGATCGCGTCTTTGTAGGTGGACGAGACGAACGCCACCGACAGGCTCTCAAGCAGCCCTAACACCAGTCCTCCGATGACGGACGCCACCGGGTTGCCGAGGCCCCCCAGGATCGCCGCAGCGAAGCCCTTCACGCCGATGGTCGCCCCCGCATCCCATGCGGTCTGCGTGAGCGGTGTGACGGCGACGCCGGCCAGCGCCCCCAGCGCGGCCGCGATCCCGAAGCTCACCATCACCACACGTGCGGTATCGATGCCCATGAGGCGCGCCGCGTCGTGACTGATGGACGATGCCCGCATCGCGCGGCCGAGCTTGGTCTTGCGGTAGAGCACCGCGAGGACGACAACCGCGATGACGGTAAGACCCCATACCCACAGCGCCTGGCGCTCGATCGCCACGCCGGCAACGTCGATCGACGGACCCGGCGTGAACTCGGCGAGCGTGAGCTCATCCGGTCCGAACAAGTGCCTCGCCAGCGACTTGAAGACCATCGAGCCGCCGATCGTGATGATGATGAGCACGATGGGGCTGGCAGAGCGCTGCGGCCGCAGAGCGACACGCTCGAAAGCGATCCCGATCGCGGCCGTCATGATGACGGCCGCGATGCCGGCAAGCGGCAACGGCAGGCCGAGCCCAGCGAAGAACACCGCCAGCACGCCGCCCAGCATGAAGAACTCGCCCTGCGCGAAGTTGATGATCCCGGTGGAGCCGTACACGACGGTGAAACCGAGCGCCACCAGCGCGTATATGGACCCGCTCTTCAGGCCCGCTATGACGTACTGGAAGAACTCGGCGGCTTCCATCGCCTAGCGGTCCAAACGCCAGGTGCCGTCCTCGATCACGTACATCACCATCTCGTCCCGTGTGAGGCCGTTGTGGTCGGTGGCCGAGTACGTGAACGTGCCGTCGATACCGACCCAGCCGGATGTCTGCTCAAGCGCGTCACGGACCTGTTCCGACGTCACATCACCGGATCCCAGACGCTCGAGCGCATCGGCGATCAGCCCGATCGCATCGTACGCATGCCCAGCGAAGATGTCCGGAGGCGTGCCGTACGCCGCCTCGTAGCGCTCGATGAAGTCGGTGGCTACCGCGTACGCCTCCGTACCTTCGCCGAACGCCTCGGGGACAAGGATCTTGCCCGTGCCGAGGCGGACGCCCTCGGCGGCCTCACCCGCGCCGTCGATGAACTCCTGGCGAGCGATGCCTGATCCTCCGTACAGCGGCTGCTCCATGTTGAGCTGGCGGGCGTTGCGAGCGATGATCGCCGCTTCCTTGCCAGCCGCCCAGATGAGCACTGCATCGGGCTCTGCCGCACGGATCTTGGTCAGCTGGGACGTCATGTCGGTATCACCGGCGTTGAAGGTCTCGTCGGCCACGATGGTCACTCCCGCGTCAGCGGCCGTTGCGAGCACGATGTCCCGGCCGTCGACGCCGTAGCCGCCGGTGTCGCTGATCAGACCGACCGTGGTGTGGCCCGCCGCCGCCATCTCCTCGAGCACGAACGGGATGACGATCCGATTCGGCCACGGCGTCTGGAACACCCACTCGGAGAAATCGGCCGTGATGACCGACCCGCCGGCCATCGAGACGATTGGCACTCCGGCGCGCTCGGCGTCAGACCGCATCGCCATCGTCTGGCCCGTACCCGATGCGCCGATGATCGCCAGCACGCCCTCCTCGTCGATGAGGCGCACCGCTGCGGCCTGCGACTTCGCGGCGTCGGTGGCGTCGTCTTCATAGATCACAACGAGTTCGCGGCCGTTGATGCCACCATCGGCGTTGATGCGTTCCACCTCAAGATCGATCGCCCGCTGCTCGGGTATCCCGAGTCCGGCGTACGTCCCTGTGAGAGAGAGCACGGCGCCGATGCGGTACGGCTCCCCTTCCCCACCGGTGCCGGTCTCGCCTTCGCTCCCGCCGTCCTGCGCGCACCCGCTCACCGGCAGACATGCAACGGTGAGCATGAACGCCGCGGTCAGCGCCAGTACCTTCGTCGGCTTCATCGCAACCGCCCCTCCCTCATTCGCACTCGCCAGGCGTGCGCCCTGTCACTGCGTCTACTCCACTACCGCGCTCAGATCGTTCTGCGAGACGAGCTTCACCGGTCGGTCTCCCAGTAGGTGCAGCGCGCGGTCCACATCACCCACGTTGAGCACCACGAAGGTGGCTACGAGGGAGTAGACGTACTCGATGTTCACGCCCGCCGATGACACGATCTTCAGCACCTCGGCGAGGCCGCCGGGGCAATCCGGAAGGTCGATGCAGATCACGTCGTCCATGCGCACGGTAAAGCCGGCGCTCGCGAGCGTGTCACGAGCTTCTTCCGGCTTGTCCACAACGAGCCTGAGGATCCCGTAGTCGGCCGTGTCGGAGACCGAGAAGCCCCGGATGTTGACGCCGGAGTCTCCGAGGATGCCGGTCACCTCGCTCACACGCCCCGATTCGTTGGCGATGAACACCGAGAGCTGCTTGACGATCATCCG
>DSAI01000171.1 GCA_011372845.1 Actinomycetota bacterium | reverse complement strand
GATCATAGTGATCGCCCTGCTGTTCGACATCGGCGCCGTAGGCGGCGGGCGTGAAGCGCAGCGCCGTCGAGCCTGACCGCGTTGCCTACTGCAGCCCCGGCGGCTCGGGGAGCTCGCCGCTGTAGCTGCCGATGATCACGATCGTCCCTGCCGTGGCCTGCACCGGGTACGACTCGGCCACCGGCCCCTCGAACCACGCCTCCACCACGGTGCCCACTGCGATGTCGCCGATTGCCGCGTTGCTCACCGAGCCGTCGGCCGCACGCGAGAGGATCCCGGTGTCGGCGTTCGCGGTCACCTGTGCGGCATCATAGTCCGCCTGCGCGCCGATGGCGTCATCGTTCGTCCACACCACGCGGAACGACGCCCCGTCACCAGCGTCCGACACCAACGTCACCACGCCCCGGATATCCGGCTCGGCGCTCGGTGGTTCGGGCGCGCTCGTTGCGCACCCCACAAGCGCCAGACCGGCCGCTGCCGCCACGATGATCCACCCGATGCGCTTCATGCCGCCCTCCGCGGTCTCGCATACAGTGCCACCCGTATGACGATACCCACGGCGCGCTGGTTCGGAGACGTCGGACCTGCGGCGCGACTTCCTCGGCGAGTTGCTCGGGTAGTCACATCGCAGCGCATGTCAGAATATCAGACATTCCGCTATACTGAACCCAGGCTCAGGAAGGCGGTGCTGCATGGCCGACTACATCCGCATCGGCAAGCGCGGCACGGTGGTGATCCCCGCCGACGCCCGTAGGCGCTACGGCCTCGAAGAAGGCGAGATGCTCGTGATGGAGGAGTCGGCCGCCGGGCTGCTCCTCAAGCCGGTTCGCGCCTACGAGGTGGAGGTCTACACACCCGAGCGCCAGGCCGAGTTCCTGCTCAACAACGCGATCACGGCAGCCGAGTACGACGATGCGCTTGCCGAGGTCCGCGCGCTCGGCATAGACCCCGCCGCGATCCCGCACCAGCCGCGTCCGGAGTAGTGGCGGTGGAGCGGCTCTTCCTCGACGCCAACGTGCTCGTCTCGGCCGCGCTCAAGCCCGCCTCGCGGATCGCGTCGCTGTGGACGCTATCCGATGTCCGGCTGCTCGCCTCGCCGCACGTGCTGGCCGAGGCCCGGCGCAACGTATCCGCGCCCGACGCGGCCGGGCGTCTCGAGGCACTCATCGGTGCGCTCGCCGTCCTGCCCGCCGAGCCCGCCGACTTCCCTATCGAGGACGACCCCGGTCTCCCGCCCAAGGACCGCCCGGTGCTCCTCGCGGCGATCGTCAGCGGAGCCGATGTGCTACTGACCGGCGACCTCACGCACTTTGCCGCATGCCTCGGCAGCACCGTACATGGCGTCCGCATCGAACTCCCTGGCAACTACATGCGGGGCCGGTGAGCCGCACCTACCGCTGCGCTCGCTCGGCCAACCTCGCCACCAGCCATGCGCGCCGGGCGTCGATCGGCGACGAAATGGGCACTTCGCCCAGGTTCGCCGCCTCGGCCACGGCGACCACGAGCGCCTCTGTTCCCGTATATGCGGCCGAGCGCCCCGCGCCCGTCGCTCGAACCAGACCGCTCGCCTCCAGGCGCATCAGATCATTGGTGGCCGTCGCCACGGATACGTCGGCCAGTCCTCTGTAGTAGCGGTTGGTGACCTCCCGGCCGAAGAACGCGTCGTAAAGTGCGTCGGCCATCCGCGGAGGCGCACTCAGGTCCTCGGTGACGATGTCCTCGAGCACCTGCCAGAGTTGCCGCTCGGCAGCCTCACGGAGCGACAGCGCCTCCATCTGCAACCGCTGCGCATTCACATGCGCCTCCACGAACGGCGTCACGTTCGCCACGGGGTCCCACACGGGTCCGAGACACTCGAATGCGGCGTAGTATACCTCGCGATGCGCGCCCCACCACTCCTCGAGACTTGCGAACTCGGCACGCGTGAACCCGCAACGATACATCGCGAGGGATGCGAGCACCCGTGCGGTGCGACCGTTGCCATCGGAGAACGGATGGACTCCAGCAAGTCGCACATGAACCAGCGCCGAAAGCACCGGCGCGGGCAGGTCGCACGACCGCGTCTGAGCGAAATCGGCAAGATCCCTCACAAGATCGGGCACCTCGTCCGCAGGCGGCGGCTCATAGACACGACGCCCCTCGCCCGTGAGCGCAAGATAGACCGGACCGGTGCGGAAGCGTCCGGCGCCCAAGGCGTAGAATCCCGCGAGGACGCGATCATGGATGCCGAGAATGAGCTCTGGCTGCCACGTGAAGCCCGGATCGTCTGCCCGGCGAAGCACGTACGACATGGCGTCCCGGTAGCCTTCGACGAGTCGGATGTCCGTGTCCGAGACCGCTGGCGGACGATCTCCCGCGAGGATGCGGCGCACCTCGGCAACGGTGACGGGAACGCCCTCGAGTCCCGTGGACGCCGCAGTGGATCCCGCCTCCAGCTCGCGCCGGAGTCGACCCGCCCAGCGCCGCGGCAGCGTGCCGGTATCGAGCCGAGCGCGCAGCTCGTTCAGCCGCTCGATATCGGCGGCGATCCGCCGGGTGATCTCCCACGTGTACATCGGAGCGGCTCCTTCGGAGGTTAAAGTACTAATCTCCTAGGAGTTTAGGCGCATATCTGCGGAGAGGCACCACCCCACGCTCTCGCCGCCCCCTACCGCACCACGCCGTCCACGGTGGCTTTCACGGCGCAGCTCACCGCGCTGTCGCCGCCGAGGTAGCGGAGCGACCGCACGTCGGCGCAGTCCAGCGCCAACCGCACCCGCACCGCGTCGGCCAGCTTCGTGCCCTGCGTGAGCAGCAGCACCGAGCGGCTGCGGCCCTGCAGCACGCCACCGGCAAGCGCGTCGGGGAAGTCGGTTCCCACAGCGATCGCGGTGCCCTCCCACTGGAGTCCCTCGGCCACGGCCCGATCGGCGATCCTGGCGGCGGTGTCGTAGCGGTCGGCGCCCGCGATGCGCTCCACCGCGGCGTCGCCGAGCCACGCCTCGAGCGCGCTCTCAACGGGCTCACCCACCACGCCGGTGCCACCAAGCACCACCGCGCTCGACACGCCCATCTCCTCCATCGCGCGGCGCGTGGCGGTGGTGAGGCCGTCGGGCGGCGTGAGCACGAGCGGCCACCCCTCGGCAGCCGAGAGCGGCGACGCGGCGAGCGCGTCCGGGAAGCTCGCGCCCGTTGCCACGAAGCACTCGCCGCCGTACCCGCTGCCGAGCGCCGCGCGTGCGGCGCGGGCCACGAGCACCGACGTCTCATAGCGGTCGGCGCCGCCGATGCGGGTCACCGCGCCCCGGCCCAGCTCGGCCACGAGCGCCTGCTCCACAGCCGACGACACCGCCCCCGCACCGCCCAGTATCACCACGTTGCGCGCCCCGAGGCGGCGGATCTCGGCCAGCGTCTCCCCCGGGAGCAAGACGGTGCGCGTGAGCAGGATCGGCGCGTCTTTGGCGCCCGCAAGCGCGGCGCCGCCGAGTGCGTCGGGCCAGTTCTCGCCGGTCACCAGCATCACGGTCTCGGCCGAGCTGAACGCCGCCCGGCTCATCTTCACCGCGGTCTCGTAGCGGTTGGAGCCCGCGATGGTGGTGAACGCCACCGACGGGTCCTCGGCGTCGAAGTCGATCGTGAAGGT
>DSAI01000212.1 GCA_011372845.1 Actinomycetota bacterium | reverse complement strand
TCGTAGATCACGGGGTGACGATCCTCGAACGTCCGCATCCCCTCGAGCGCCCACTCCATGCGTGCACGCCGCGCCTCGGCCTGCCGCTCCTCGGCCGTCTTGCCGAGATAGGTGGTGAGCGACTCCTGCACGAGCTCGCTCCGAGCCAGGCCGAGCTCGCGGGCCTCGGCGTCCAGACGTTCGAGCAGCTCGTCAGGAAGCGAGATGGTGACCTTGGCGGTCATGATGTGCCCCTCTCGGTCATACCGCGATTCATACCTATGGTATGACCGCTACTCCCGGGGGTCAAGCGGCTGTGCGGACGCAGGCGGGGCACTACCCGAGCGCGCCAGCTCCCGCCGAGATCGCCACCGTGAGCGCTACGCCAACACCGGCTGCGGCAAGCCAGCCCGTACCGTGGGTCACGCGACGGCCCACTGCGGCGCCCACAAGCGCCGGACCGAGATACCCCACCACGAGCGATATGAGCGCCCAGCCGCCGAGGAAGAGCCAGCCCGCCCACTCCGGCGCGCCCGCGAGAGCCGCGGGCGCCAGGCCATCGTGAAGGTCGCGGGCATGGCCGAGGATGCGAAGCCCGTCGCCCACGAGCCAGCCCACCCCTACGATCCCGGCCGCCTCGGCATGGCGCGAGGCTTTGAGACGGGGACGCCCCGCGAGAGCGGCGGAGACCGCCACGGTGATCACCGCGAGAAGCGGGTTGTACTCAAGACCGAACCGCACGCCCTGCAGCAGCGCGCCGAGGACGGTCGTGGCCTCCGTCACGCGTCCGTCTCCAGGCGCAGCTTCCCGCGCCGGATCCAGTCGGGCACCTCGATCGGATACTCGCCGCTGAAGCACGCCGAGCAGAACTCCTCGGCGGGACGGCCCGTTGAGGCGATCAGGTCATCGAGCGGGAGGTAGGCCAGTGAGTCGACACCGATGAACTCGGCGATCTCCTCCACCGAATGCGTGGCGGCGATCAACTGGTCCTGGGAGTCGGTGTCGATGCCGTAGAAGCACGGCCACACCACGGGAGGCGACGTGAGCCGCATGTGCACCTCGGTGGCCCCGGCGTCGCGCAGCAGCTGCACGAGCTTCTTGGAGGTGTTGCCGCGCACAATCGAGTCGTCCACAACCACGATGCGCTGCCCCTTGATGATGTGCCGCAGGGGATTGAGCTTCATGCGGATGCCCTGCTGGCGGATCGATTGCGTGGGAGAGATGAACGTGCGGCCAACGTAGCGGTTCTTCACGAGCCCCTCGCCGTACGGGATCCCGCTTCCCTGCGCGTAGCCCACGGCGCCCGGGATGCCCGAGTCAGGCACGCCGATCACCATGTCGGCCTCCACGGGTGCGGTGCGCGCAAGGGCCATGCCCTGGTAGCGGCGCGCCTCATAGACGGTGCGCTCCTGGAGCACGCTGTCGGGACGCGCGAAGTACACGAACTCGAACACGCACAGGCTCGGCTTCTCGGGAGGCACCGCCTGCTCCGCTTCCAGCACGCCGCCCTTCACGCGGATCAGCTCGCCCGGCGCAACGTCGCGCACGACCTCGGCGCCGATGATATCGAGAGCGCACGTCTCCGACGCGAACACCCAGCCCTTGTCGTCCGGAAGGCGGCCGATCACGAGCGGACGCACGCCGTGCGGGTCGCGGAAGGCGTAGAGCGCGCTCTCGGACATCATGACCACCGAGTAGGCGCCGCGCATGAGCCGCATCGCGTCACGAATGCCGCCACGGATCGAGTCGTGCTGCTGGGTGAAGTGGTCCACGAGCCGGACCATCACCTCGGAGTCGGTGGTGGACCTGAACCGCACGCCGAGGGAGGAGAGCTGTTCCCGGAGCGACGCCGTGTTCACCAGGTTGCCGTTGTGCGCAAGCGCGATGGTGTTGGGCCCGATCGCCGAGATCATCGGCTGGGCGTTCTCCCACTTCCGCGACGCACCGGTGGTGGAATAGCGGGTGTGGCCCACCGCGAGATGCCCCTGCAGTGAGTCGAGGTCGCCCTCGGAGAAGACCTGTGCCACCAGGCCGAGGTTCTTGACCACCATGAGCGTGTGGCCGTCGGCCACGGCGATGCCGGCCGACTCCTGCCCACGGTGTTGCAGCGCATGAAGCCCGAAGTAGGTTATGCGAGCGACGCCTTCGCCCGCCGCGTACACGCCGAAGACCCCGCACTCCTCCTCCATACGGTCCGGACGCTCGTCCTGGACGAAGAGGTCGTCACGATGGGTGTCGCTCATTCGGGGGTCCCGTGTCCTCACAGAAGTCGGGTGGCGTGCGGCGAGTAGGATAGCACGAGCGTCATGCCCCGTTCATTCCGGGTCCGAGGTCGAGGTGCGCGTGATCGAGCGCGGCAGCGATCCGCTCGGCAGCATCCGGACCCTCGTTGAGCAGGATTCTCTGCACCTCATCTACGGTGGCGGCGTCGGCTACCTCGCGAAGCGTGCGGAGCGCATGCTCCTGCACCGGGGGTGACCCGGTGGCGAGCGCCTCGGTCAGCACGGGGACGATCGAGCGGGCGACCACGTCAACGGCCCGGGAAAGCGCCGCCTCGCGCGTGGCGGAGTCGGGGCTGTGGAGTCCATCCTTGAGCGTGCGAAGCTCGTTGGGGTCGGGCTGCACGGGCATCACGGCTCCGCAACGATGCTGCCGGTGGCACGGCGCCTGCGCCACAGCCGCCAGAGCGAGTAAACGACCCCTGCAGCTACGAAGATCACGATCGCGGGCGCCACGATCGCCAGCACCGACAGCGCGAGGGCGCCCGCGTCCTCAGCTGCGCTCACCGCCGGTGTGCCCACGCCGGCGGTCGTGACGTTGAGCGCTGGGCGCGCCGTCGCCTTCACGGCATGTACACCACCTGCGAGCAGCACGCCTGCGAGAACGAGCAACCAGGGGCTCACGTCCACGGCGCTGCCTGCGGCAGCGACAGCCACGATGCCACCTGCAGCGGGACGCACAAAGCTTTGGATGACGTCGTTCACGCTGTCCACGGCGGGGATCTTGTCGGCCACGAGCTCTATCACCAGAAGGACGGCGATCACGGCGATCATCCACCACTCGCCAAGCACGTCGAACGGGGCTTTCAGTTGCAGCCACTCGAAATGCTGAGCCACGGCGACCACGAGCAACGGGATGTACGCGTTCAGCCCTGCCGGGATCGACAGGCCGAGTGCGGTGAGCAGTCCCACGCCCGCCTCCTCATGCGCGACGACGTGCTCAGAGCATAGCACGCGTGCGACCCCGCCCGCGTGGCGCGCCGGGGGACGTGCCGCCTGCTACGCCTCGCCGTGCACCAGCCGCTCGAGGGTCGTCTCGTACGCCTCGCGCAGGTTCCCGAGCGGCAGGTCGGCGAGGCCGTTGATGGTGAGACGGTCGCCGCCCACGGTGCCGATGCGGACACACGGCGTGGCGTGTGTGGCCGAGAGCGTCTTGAGCGCGTCGAAGTGGTCGGGGTGGACCGTGAGGATCACCCGCGCCTGCGACTCGCTGAACAACGCCGCCACCGGCGGCAACGCCGGGTCGAGGTCCACGGTGGCGCCGAGACCACCGGCCAGGCAGCACTCGGCCAGCGCCACCGCCACACCGCCCTCGGAGCAGTCGTGAGCTGAGAGCACGATGCCGGTGCCGATCGCCGTCACGAGGAACTCGTTGA
>DSAI01000069.1 GCA_011372845.1 Actinomycetota bacterium | reverse complement strand
GTGGCAGACGCGATGGTGATGCCGATCGCGGAGCCCACACCGCCGAGCACCGCCGCAACACCACCACCGAACAGCGCCCAGTTGATGCCCGAGATGCCCCAGAAGAGGTCGCTCACGTTCCCGCTCCTTCCTGCCGCGCACTGTCGGCATGCAATACCAGTGTCTTCGATCTGAAGGCGAACGGCGCATAGGCGCGGCCTCCGCCCTCGTAGAACTTGCCAAAGAACTCGACGAACTGCAGACGCGCAGGATGCACGAACGCGCTCAGCAGGTTGATCACCACGTTGAACACGTGGCCCACCACGAAGATCAGCGCGGCGAAGACCATGATGACCACGCCGCCGACGATGGCCCCGCCGCCCTTGTCGAACATACTGCCGGCACCGGCGCCCACGAGTCTGGCGAGCAGGTTGAACACCATTCCCACGAGCGTTGCCGAAAGCGCGAGCGCGGCGAGCCGCGTGTAGCTCAGGATATCGCCGATCAGCGACGAGAGTCCGTACACGGCGTACGCGCCGCCGAGCATCGCAGCCACCACCCGCCTCGTAGCTTTGGAGATCACCATCCCGGCGATCGTGAGTGCCAGCAACACCCAGCCCAACGGAACGCTCCAGCTGAACGCCAGCGAGAGCAGCCAGCCCACGAACACCGCAAGCCACGCGGCGCCCAGCGCCTTGTCCCACGAGGGCGCCTCCACATCACGCAGCGCAACGTCGATCGCACGGCTCTTGCCGAGCGCGGTGAGGCCCAGCCCCAGTACGATGGCCACCGTGGATAGCGACGGCACGAGGACCGCCACCGCAATCGCGGCGAACAGCACCACCGTTGACGCCTGATCGAAGACGGCCGACGCCCAGTCGCCTTTGCGCGCGAGATTCCAGGCCGAGATCAGCACGCCGAAGAGCACCTGCAGCACGCCGAGCCCGATGGAGAACACCAGGAAGGTGGGCAGCTCCTCCATCGGGTTGATGAGCCGGAGACTCTCGAGAAGCGGCGGCAGCTCGAGGTCCCAGGCGAAGTACGAGCCGAGCGCCACCCCGGCGAACATCGCACCCACCCCGCCCACAATGAAGAGGTCCATGAGCTTCTTAACGCCCGGAGCCACATCGAGCTTGTTCCTGATGAGCCACGACGCCACGATCAGCATCAGCCCATAACCCACATCACCGATGCAGATACCGAAGAAGACCCAGAAGAACGGCGCCAGCAGCGGTGTGGGATCCAGCTCGTCGTACCGCGGCCGGCCGTAGAGGTCGGTCAGCACCTCGAATGGACGCAAGAATCTCGGGTTCTCGAGCTCCACCGGCGGCGTGTCACCTGGGCCGGGATCCTCGTAGCTCACGTCAAGCGTGTCAGCGAGCGGCTCAAGCGCCTCGTCCAGGACGCCCCGGCGCTTGGCGCTCACCCACCCGGTGACGACGAAGGCCCGCTCCGTCGTCCCGAAGTGTTCGCGTACGGTCACCGCTTCAAGGTCCGCGTCGATGGCCTCGACAAGCGCCACGGCATCGTCGTGGTACTGCTCGGAGAGGGTCTGCGCCTGCCCGTCGAGAACCGCGAGCCGCTCGTCTATCTCCGCTATGCGCTCGAGCGCGACCGCCCGTTCCTCTGCGGGGTAGTCGTGGAGCCCGGGGAACTTCACGTCGGCGAAGTCGGTGCCCGTAAGCGCCGCGCGCACCTCGTCCACCACCGTGCGATGCGCCATCACGACCCAGGCCGTCTTCCCGCCCACCGAGGCGAGTTCCTCCACCGAGACGTGCGGCGTGATCTCGCGGAGCATCTCCCTGGTCGGGCAGCCCTCAGACGACGGGATCACACCCGTGAACAACGCCACGTGCTCGGTGCCCACCCATCGGTCGATCTCAAGCCGAAGCGGCTCCCATGCAAGCAACTCGTGCGCAAGGGCCTGGAGGCGACTCCGCTCGCGGCGCAGTTCCGCCATCGAGTCGGCGACCCCCTGGCACTGCTCGTAGACGTGCAGGAGCGTCGTGTCCACCTCAAGAGCGGCGAACTCATCCTCCGGGAGATGCAGCTTCTCGGATATGAAGGAAGAGAACGGCTGGTCGCTCGTGTGATAACGCCGCAGGAAGTCGCGGATGAAGACGGCGTCGGCGCGATACTCCTCGAGACGCCTCACCTCAGCGGGGTCGGGCGAGGCGTACGCCGGCGCCGTACCCTCCGCCACCGTCTCGATATCGAGCACCCCGGCGCGCCGCATGCGTTCGACAGCCTCGTCGAGCGCCGACGTGTGGCCGAGCACGGTGACGCGCAACATACGTGCGACAGCCACGATATCAGCCCGCCAGCTCGTCCAGGACGGCCGCCACCGCGGCCGGAAGGCGACCCTCGGCCGCGCGGACGTACTCATCACGGGCCGCCGCAGCCTCCGCCTCATACCGCTCACGCTCAGCGTGCGCGTCCATCAGGATGGACGCAGCCTTCGCTTCCGCGTCCTGACGGGCCGCCGCGATCGTCGACCGCCTGACGTGGTCGGCATCCGATGCGGCCGCGCGCTCAAGCGAGTTCGCGTGTTCGCGCGCTTCAGCGACGATGTCCCGGGCACGTTCCTCGACGCTCAGGATGCGTTCGAGCTTTTCCATGGGAACCCCCCATCACCGCTTTCACGATCGCGTCATCGCCGTCACACAATCCGAAACGCGATGACAGCATATGGATCGCTACAGTATAGTACGCGAAACACCCCCCAAGACCCTGCCGTTCGCCCCCATATTCTAACCGGATACGTCTGCATATGCCCTTTAGTGACAACCGCGACCCATACCGCCCGCCCGCGCGCTCGCGTCACACCCGCCGCACACGGCGGGGCCGGACCGGCCGCAGGATGCGCCACCGCCGGTCGCCATATCCCGCCCTTACCGTTGTGGCCCTCGTCGTCGGCCTCGCACTCATCCTGACCGCCACGCTCTGGAGGGGTGGCGCCGACGAACCCGGCCCGGTCACGGCTGCGGCCGTTGCGTCAGTGGCGACCGAGCCCAACCGCGACCCTACCCCCCGGTTCGCCCGTGTCGGCACCACGGAGATGCGCCTCCCGGTGGATCCGTCGGACATGACGGCCCTGGCGTTCCACCAGGCATCCGGCGAGTCGGCGCTTCCGATCACTTCGCTCGTCCCGGATGCCGACATGGAGCTGGCCGCCGACCTCCAGGCGGTCCCGCCTGTGGAGGAGACCGCGGACGTGCCGGACGACGTGCTGGGCGGCGTGTGTCTGCGGCTCTGGCGCTCGAACCGCACCGGCATGCCGGACACGGCGGCCGACATCGGGGCCGATGCCGGGACTGATGTGTACTCCCCGGTGACTGGCACCGTGGTGGGGGTGCGGCCCTACCTGCTCTACGACGCCTACGATGACTTAGAGATACACATCCGGCCGAACGGTCGTGATGACGTAGACGTCGTGCTCATCCATGTGGACGACGTGACGGTACGCTCGGGTGACGCGGTGGTGGCCGGTGTCACGCGGATCGCGGCGGTCCGGTCGATGTCGGACAAGATCGAGATCCAGCTTGGCGGCTACACCGACAACGGCGGCGACCATGTGCATATACAGGTGAACGAGATCGGCGCCGCAGGCGAACTCGACGCGGCAGGTGAATCGTAACCGCTACTCTTCGCCCGAGCCTTCGTCCGCC
>DSAI01000206.1 GCA_011372845.1 Actinomycetota bacterium | reverse complement strand
TCAAGGAGGAGCTGTCGCGCTTCAAGTCAGGCAAGGGCTCCGTGCAGTTCCCGCTCGATCAGCCGCTCCCGGAAGCACTGATCCGCCGGATGGTGGAGTTCAGGGAGGGTGAGATCGGCTGAGACCTGCGCGGTTGCTCGGTTTGCCGGGGCCGAGGTGCTCTCTTCGAACCGCCGCCGATAGCGGGACGGCCGGAGGCATGGTACAGGAGTATGGGGAGGCGATCCTGTGAAGTTCGCGGGCTGGTATGCGTTGGTCGTTGGAGTGTCGATGATCCTCCAGTGGGCCTTCTTCATCATCGCGGGAGAGGTTCCGGAACTGCAGACGGAGCCGCTCCGGATCGCCTTCCACCTGGCGGCAGAGGGTGTGACCGCCGCGCTGTTGGTCGTCGCCGGCATCGCACTGTTGCGCGGGCGCCGGTGGGCGAGTCGTATCGCCCTCGTTGCGTTCGGCGCTCTCGTCTACACGGCGATCGTGAACCCCGGGTACTTCGCGCAGCTCGGCCAGTGGCCGCTCGTGGCGATGTTCGGCGTAGTGCTTGCGCTGACTCTGATCTCGGTCATCCTTCTGCTGAGGGAATCCCGCAACGGGTGGATGTCACAGTGACGGCTTCTCTGCCCGGGGGATGCGGATGAAGAACAGCGAGTGCATGATCGAACAGTACCGCAGCGGACGGCTCATCAGGACATTCACGCCCTCCGGCGATACGGCGCGCCCGTGGCGGATGGAGGTCAATGGCAAGAGCTACCTCAGAACGAACGGGTGGGTGCTCTCCAAGGTCCTGCCTACGCTTGTGGATGGTTCGCGCGTGACCACCAGGGTCGTGCCGCTCATACAAGGTGCCACGATGGCCGAGTGTGAAGAAGACGGCCGCGAACGCAGCGAGGAGTCATGAGCATGGAGGAGCAGCACTGGACGCCTGTCACATTCGATCACTGCGATCACGTGACGGGGCCGTTCTACCACGGAACGAAGTCCGCCCTGAGTCCGGGGGATGAACTCACGCCCGGGTTCGGCTCCAACTTCCAGGGTGGGCGGGTCTCCAACAACATCTACTTCTCTGCGTCAATCGACACGGCTGCTTGGGGAGCGCAACTGGCGACGGCGCTCTCCGGTGGTGAGGGGCGTGGGTACATCTTCGTCGTAGAGCCTCTGGGCTCGTTCGAAGACGACCCCAACGTCACCAGCAAGCGGTTTCCCGGCAATCCCACGAGGTCCTACCGGACCAGAGAGCCGCTGCGGGTCGTTCGCGAACTCGAGGAGTGGCAGGAGCATAGCGCCGAGGAGCTCGACGCGATGCTCCTGCACCTTGACCGTCTACGAGAACAAGGGCTCGACGTCATCGAGGACTGAAGCACCCTGGGATGTGTGGGAGATGGCAACCGCAGAAGAGGATCCGGGACCGCTGCAGCCCGAACCCGGCACGCACGGCGTGATGCCTCGAAGTGCTGCCGGATGGTGGGCGATCGTTCTGAGCGTGGTCGGCCTCGGCTCATGGATCGTCCTGCCGGTCATCACGATCAACTTCCGAGACATCTTCCCGATCACAGACACGGCCCTGATGCCGATCATCGGCCTTGTGCTGGTCGACCTGGCCGCGGTGGTCGACGTGCTCTGCGTCACTCGCTGGAAGGAGCGCTCCACGCTCAACATCATCGCGCTGGTGATCACGCTTCCCGCAGCGGTGTTCTTCAGCTTCATCGTGGTGGGCGAGGCGCTGGGTGGCGTATGAGCAAGTCCCGTATCGTGAGTGCTCCTCTGCCGGGGGCGGTCCTCGACCATCTACGGGATACTGTGTGATGTCATCCTTTCGCTGGTCGACCGTCCGCTTCGAGACGAGGTAGCGATGCGCAGACTGCTTAAGCCCGTACTCATCACACTGGCGGCGCTCCTTGTGCTCGCCTCGGCAGGGTTCTACGGCTGGACGCGTGTCGCGCGATACCCAGCGTTCCCGGAAGCGGCGGCGTTGGCGCGATCTGCAGAGACGGAGCGTGGCTGGTACGTGTTCCAGCCCGATGGGGAGGTGCGGGGCGGCCTGGTCTTCTATCCGGGAGGACTCGTCGACCCGGCGGCGTACGCGCCGCTGATGCAGCAGATCAGCGACCGCGGGATCGTTACCGTGATCGTGCCGATGCCGCTCGACCTGGCGGTGTTCGGCATCGGTCGCGCCGATGACGTCATCAAGGTCTACTCGGATGTGGACACCTGGGAGATCGGCGGCCATTCGCTTGGCGGCGCGATGGCTGCTGAATACGTGAAGAGTGGGGCGGACTCTATCCACGGGATCGTGCTGCTCGCGTCCTATCCTGCCGAATCCACCGATCTCTCCGGTCTTCCGATCGGAGCGCTCTCCATCTACGGGACGGAGGATGGCGTGTCCGGGGACGTCTTCGAGGAGTCGATTCAGCGTCTGCCGGTTGATGCCACGCTCGTGGAGATCGAGGGCGGCAATCACGCGCAGTTCGGCGACTACGGACCCCAGGAAGGGGACGGTGTGGCCACGATCGAGCGTGCCGAGCAGCAGCGCACCACTGCCCGGGCCATCGCCGTGATGATCGAGGGGCTCGAGTAGCGCCGCTCTTGGCGGGACAGTGCGTTCAGCGCCTCTTCTGAGCTTTGTCGAGGAGCTTCAGTCCTTTGGCGGCCTGCTTCGCAACCGACTTCTCGCTGTCGGCAGCGAGTTGCCGGAGATAAGGTCGCGCCGACTCGTCGGCTCTCTTCGCCATCTTCGCGAGCAGCTTCGCCGTGAGCAGTCGTGCGCCCACGGCGTCATCGCCGATATGCCGCGTGACGGCGTTGACCGTCAGCAGATGGTCGCGTTCCTTGAGCATGATCTCGGCTGCCGTCGAGCCCTGCATCGCCAGGTCCACCAGCGCTGGTACGTGTTCCGGGCGGACGTGGTCATCTAGCTGTAGCAGGAGTGATGCAGCCTTGTCCCGCCACGCGAACTCCTGCTTGTGACGCTGCGCGGGGTCGGTCACATCCGGGTCGACCGGCACGTCGCCTACGGTGATGAGATCCAGAAGGGCCTCCGGGTCGGCCACATCGTGCCAGTCGGCAGTCCACCCCTTCGTGCGCTGGCCGAGGGCTACCCTCGCGATCTTCTCGATCGGCGCACTGACGTCTCCTGCGTTCTGAGTCGCGAGAGTCGCCGTCGCCATGCCGGCCCGATGACGTGGCCGTCGTACATCGCGAAGTCGTTGAGCGCATCGGTAAAACCGGGATGCCCCGCGAGAATCACGCGCGCCGGGTCGGCAAGGAGCCGCGTGAGCGCAGGCACGGTCCTGTCATCCCAGTCGATCGCACCAAGGAAGACAGCTGCGGTGCCACGGACCTCCGGTTGGTGGGCCGAGCGGCTCATCTCCACGAGCGTGTCCAGGGCTTCCGTATCGCGGACCTCGTAGGCGCGCATCCCCGTGATGCGCGCCTCATCCAGCGACAGGCGGTCGGTCATGATTCGCTCCTTCCAGCACATGTCGCAGCCACGTGATCGCGGGTCCGGGCGGCATCACTCCGTTGGCGATTCGTCGTCCGGCACGAACAGCCGCCGCACCTCAACGCCGCCGTCACGTGTCGTCGGATGCGCACGCGCTACGCGCACTGCGGTGTCCATATCCGGTGCCGAGATAACATAGAACGCCGCGGGGACCAGCTCCGAGTCCACGAGCGGACCGCTCCGCACCTCGTCGC
>DSAI01000023.1 GCA_011372845.1 Actinomycetota bacterium | reverse complement strand
TGCTCGTGGTGAACCTGCCTGCCGAGGCGGACGGTCTCGCGCCCCTCATGACGGCGGGTGCCGAGGACAGCGGGATCAAGAACGTCGTCACCGCGGTGCTGCTCGACTTCCGGGGCTATGACACGCTGCTTGAGATCGCGGTGCTGATGCTCGCCACGGTGGCCGTCTTCTCGCTTCGCGACGCACCCGACATCCTTGGCCGTCGCCTCGCCGGCTTCGCCGGCCCCCTCTTGGACTCGTTCACCCGCATCGTCACTCCCTTCATGCTCGTGATCGCTGGCCACCTCGTATGGATCGGCTCGTCCGAGCCGGGGGGAGCGTTCCAGGCGGGAGCGGTCCTGGGGGCGGCGGGGATCCTGCTCGCGCTCTCGGGCTTCGCATCCCCCCGGTGGGCTGGGCGGCGCGTGGTCCGCCTCTCGCTGACTATGGGACTGCTCGTCTTCATCGCGATCGCCCTGTATCCGCTGTTCCTGGGTGGGACGCTGCTCCAGTATCCCGACGAGACCCGGAAGACACTGATCCTCGCGATGGAGACCTGGCTGACACTGTCCATCGGGGCGAGCCTGGTGAGCCTCTTCATCGCCTCCGCCTCGCCAGGTCCGGACGGTGGGGTCGCATGAACCACTACCTCGTGTACGGTCTCGGTGGCGCGCTCATCTTCTCCATCGGCGTCTACGGCATGCTCGCGAGGCCGCACCTCCTGCACAAGGTGGTCGCCGCCAATCTGATGGGAAGCGGCGTCTTCCTGATACTCATCGGTCTCGGCAACCGCGTACAGGGGCGACCCGACCCCGTGCCCCAGGCGATGGTGCTCACCGGCATCGTCGTCACGGTGGCGCTGACCGCTCTCGGCCTCGCGATCGTCAAGCGGTACTACACCGTCACTGGGCTGACCACCCTCGATGACGACCCGCCGGAGACTGATGCTTGATGAGCATCGCCCACCACCTACCCGCACTCCTGGTCGTCACCCCTCTTGCGGGAGCCGCACTCACGTTCGTCACCGAGCGACGGCGTGACCCCGTCGTTGCGGTTCTGACCGGCCTCACGATACTCGGGCTCTCGATCGGCCTCGTCATACGTGTGCTCGCGGCAGGGCCCTTCCGCTACGAAATCGGCAGCTGGGGCGCGCCCGTAGGCATCGACCTCGTGGCCGATGGAGCCTCGGCTCTCTTCGTGCTGCTGAGCGCGGTCGTGGGTCTTGCCGTCACCGTCTATGCCACCGACTACTTCCGGGGATCCAGGGCGAGCGTGTGCGGTCACGGCATGTTCTGGACGCTATGGCTGTTCATGTGGACGTCCCTGAACGCCCTGTTCCTCACAGGCGACATCTTCAACGTATATGTGTGCCTCGAACTGGTGGGCATCTCTGCGGTCGCCCTGGTGACGCTCAACGGCGGCTCGCAGGCGCTGCGTGCGGGCGCGCGCTACCTCTTCTCCAGTATGCTCGCCGCCATGACCTACCTCCTGGGCGTGGCGATCGTCTACTCGGCCACCGGTAGTCTCGATATGGGTATACTCCGCTCGACCCTCGTGTCTGACCCCGCTGCAGCCACCGGACTCTCACTCATGGTTGCGGCGCTACTGCTCAAGACCGCCCTCGTGCCCGCGCACTTCTGGCTGCCCTCGGCGCATGGCTCGGCTCCCTCCCCGGTGAGCGCGGCGCTGTCGGCCCTCGTCGTCAAGGGATCCTATTTCGCGATCCTGCGCCTGATGATCAGTGTCGCACCCCCCGGATTCCTGCCCGGCGTCGACATCGTGCTCGGCGTCCTGGGGGCGACCGCGATCATCTGGGGTTCGCTGCAAGCGCTCGCGCAGACCCGCATAAAGCAGCTCGTCGCCTACTCCACGGTCGCGCAGATCGGCTACTTGTTCATCGTCTTCCCGCTGGCTCGGGCTGGCACCGATGTCTTCCTGCTTGCTCTTGGTGGCGCCCTGTTCCATGCGATCACGCATGCTCTCGCCAAGTCGGGCTTCTTCCTCGCAGCGGGCAGTCTCGCGTCGCGCTTCGGCTATGAGAGGATCGACGAGATGGCCGGGGCCGCGCGTTCCGCCCCGGTGCTGGTGATGACGCTGGCTCTCGCGGGCGTCACGATGATGGGCCTACCGCCGAGCGGCGGTTTCGCGGCCAAGTGGATGCTGGTCTCGGCGGCGCTCGCGGCTGGTCAGTGGTGGTGGGCGCTGGTGCTGGTGACCGGCGGACTGCTTGCGGCCGCGTACATGTTCCGCCTTCTCGGCGTGCTGTTGCGCGACTCCCCCGCGGCGTTGAACCCGCCGTCCGGCGCGATACGCACAGAGTGGGTGCCCCTCTCGCTTGCGGCGGGAGCAGCGCTGCTCGTGCTGGCAAGCCCGCTCGTCACCGAGCTCGTCAACACCAGCGTGCTCGTTCTGGGCCAGGGGGTGACGCCGTGATCGCGTGGCTTCCGGTGCTCGTTCCCGCCGGTGCGGGGATCGCCACACTCCTTCTCGGCGAGCAGCGCTCGCGCCCCCGCAACGTGGTGAACCTGGGTGCCGCCGTGGCATCCTCGGCCATTGTGCTCCTCATGGCTCGCGCCGCCTACACGGGTGGAGCGGAGGCGGCTTCGCGCATCGCGATCGTGCCGGGCTTCACGCTGGGGGTGAGCGGCGACCTCCTTGGACTGCTGTTCTCCGCCGTGGCCACGGTGCTCTGGGGCGTGACGCTCGTGTATGCGATCGGCTACATGGAGCATGCCCGCGACCGCGCACGGTTCTTCGGCTTCTTCGCGTGGTGTATAGCCGCCGCCAACGGTGTCGCTCTCGCCGAGGACCCGCTGAGCCTCTTCATCTTCTACGAGATCCTCACGCTCACCACATACCCCCTCGTCGTGCACTCGGGAACACCCGAGGCGCTTGCGGCGGGACGGAAGTACCTCTACTATGCGCTCGGGGGCGGGGCGGCACTGCTGGTGGGTATGGCGTGGCTTGCCATCATCGCTGGGTCGACGCCGTTCGCCCCCGGCGGCGCGCTCGATGCGGTGTCCGGCCGCACCACCGAGCTGCGCGTGATCTTCGGCCTCATGGTCGCCGGATTCGGCGTGAAGGCCGCCATCATGCCGCTCCATGGATGGCTTCCCGGCGCGATGGTCGCCCCGGCTCCGGTGAGCTCGCTGCTGCACGCGGTGGCCGTGGTGAAGGCAGGTGTCTTCGGCATCGTCCGGCTCGTCAACGAGCTCTATGGTCCCGCGCTGAGCACTTCGCTCGGCGTTGCCACCCCGCTCGCCGTTGCCGCCGCTGTCACGATCGTCGTGGCATCGGTCATCGCACTGCGGCAGGACGACCTCAAGAAGCGCCTTGCGTACTCCACCGTGGCGCAACTCTCCTACATCACCCTCGGCACCGCACTGTGCACGCCGCTGGCGGCAGCTGGCGCGGTGGCGCATCTGGCGCACCATGCCGTGATGAAGATCACGATGTTCTTCACCGCCGGAAGTCTCGCCGAGACGCTCCACGTCAAGAAGGTAAGCGAGCTCCCGGGTGTGGCCCGACGCATGCCTGTGACGATGGCGTCGTTCGCGGTGGCAGCGTTCGCGTTGGCGGGCATCCCGCCCCTGGCGGGATTCGCGAGCAAGTGGTTGTTGGGCGCCGGCGCCAGCGAGGGCGGCTCCGTGTGGGCGCTCCTCGTGTACGTGTCCAGCGGAGCGCTCGCCATCGGCTACATGTTCCCGATCCTCATGGCA
>DSAI01000071.1 GCA_011372845.1 Actinomycetota bacterium | reverse complement strand
TCATGGAGTCCTACGCCGAGGGCAACACGCTCGACGCCTACAAGCAGGCCAGCAAGGCCACCCACTCGCTCGAAGGCGTGCGCGACGGCTACGGGAAGCAGGGCTACGAGGTGAAGGACCTGCCGCCCAAGGTGAGCGAGGGGATGCGCGTGATCGACGACGTGGAAGCCGGGCGCATCAAGCCCGCCGAGGCCGAGGCGCGCCTCAAGGACGCCGGCTTCACCGGTGGCCTGCCGGACTTCATGGAGAAGGTGTCGGGCCAGTTCGCGGGCTTCAAGTGGGCGCGCAGGAAGTAGCTACACCTCGAGCAGGGCGTCCAGATCGAACCCGTCCGCGAACGGGTTCGCGAACCGCACGCCCTCGATGAACGCGCCGTCGGCGAAGTCCTCGGAGAGCACGAGCGGGATGTGGTTCACGCGGGCCACCGCCCAGATCTGGGCATCGTAGTAGGGCATCCGATAGCGGATGGTGGCCCGAAGGGCTTCGAGGACGACCTTCAGCGATGTGTCGTGCACCGGAAAGGCACGCGCCCAACGCTCGGTGGCCCGCACCGCATCGCTCGGGCCATAGGCATGTGCGAATCGCCGCCTCACCACGGAGTGATGCTCCCCGAGCACCTGGCTGCATACCTCGCCCACCCTGTGCATCTCGAGGCGACGGAGCACGTCCCGGGCGCGGTGACGCTTGATCACCTCATCGGCGTCGAGCGAGTAGACAAGCACATTCGTGTCAATCAGCACGCCCACGCTCGTGCAGCTCCTCCCGAGTCCACGTGCGGCCACCGCTTCCCCATCCCTCGCGATCCGCACGCCGCCACTCGTCTTCGACCATAGCCCACGCCTCCCGCCGCCGCTCTTGCTCTTCGGCCTGCTCCAGCAGCAAGTCGATCGCCTGCCGGATAAGCGAGGACTGCGACACTCCGAGCGCCCTGGCGTGCGCTTGGAGCGCGCGTTCCTGTTCGGGCGCTATGACGATCTGCTTCCGTACCATGCGCGCCATCGTGCATCACCCTGCCTACCAGGACCTCACCAGACTCTTACCAGCTCTGCGCCCAAGTATACACATGCACTTACACATCCTGGTGCGTAGCGAAGATCCTCGGACCGATCGCTGGATGATTGCGCGGTACGGCGACGCCTAGACGATGCGGACCCTGCCCTGCTCACCCTCCACAGCGCGTCCTACCACCACGGCCTCTTCGCCGCGCGCGGTGAGCGCCGCGAGCAGCGCGTCCGCCTTCTCGGGAGCGACCGCCATCAGCAGGCCGCCGCTTGTCTGCGGATCCGCGAGGATGCCCTTCCAGGTGAAGTCGGCAGAGCCCCAGTCCACGTACGCATCGAGGTACGCCACCACATCGGCGGTGCGGCCGGGCCGCACCATAGCCTCCGCGTACTCGATCACGCCCGGCCAGGTGGGCACGGCCGCGAGCTCGATCTCACACGCGCATCCGCTTCCCTCGACCATCTCACGGATATGTCCCGCCAGGCCGAATCCCGTGATGTCGGTGGCAGCACGCACGCCCACCTCCATCATCGCCTCGGCGGCCGCACGATTGAGGTGCGCCATGCTCTCGATCACGTCGCGCTGGCTCTCCTCGGTCTCGAGCCCCTGCTTGATCGCCGTATTGAGGATCCCCACACCGATCCGCTTGGTGAGCACCAGCGCATCTCCCGGCAGTGCACCCACGTTGCGGATCGCGCCACCAGCGCCGGCGACACCCATCACGGACAGCCCGTACTTGGGCTCCTTGTCGTCGATGGTGTGGCCGCCCACGATCACGGCCCCCGCCTCGCGCACCTTGTCGGCGCCGCCGCGCAGCACCTCGGCGGTCACCTCCGGCGGCAGCGAGCACGGCATGGCAAGCAGGTTCATCGCGGTGAGCGGTCTGCCGCCCATCGCGTAGATGTCCGACAGCGCGTTGGCCGCGGTGATGCGCCCGAAGTCGTACGGGTCGTCCACCATCGGCGTGAAGAAGTCCACCGTGAGCAGGACGATCTGATCGCCGAGACGGTAGACCGCGGCATCGTCGGAGGTGTCGAATCCCACGAGCAGGTCCGCCGACTCTCCGGGATGCATCTTCTCAAGCACGGCAGCGAGGTCGCCCGGACCCCACTTGGCGGCTCAACCGGCCTTGGTGGACATCTGTGTGAGGCGGACAAGCTCCACTGGGCGGCTCCTAAGAATCGGATTCGTTCATACACAGTATAACCGCTGCTGATGCTAAAGGAAGGGTGTAGGCACGTGTTCGTGAGGCGTCAGAGCGCAGCGGTGCCCGTGAGGCGCCTTGCCCCGGTCAGGACGCGGGAGTGACGTCTTCGTCGGCGGGATACGGAAGCTGCGGCCTGCAGAAGAGAAAGCCCTGGCCAAACTCCACGCCGAGCCCCCGCAAGACAGCGAGCTGGTCGGCGCGCTCGATACCCTCGGCGATGAGCTTCACGCCGGTCCGCTCGGCAAAGGTGACGAGGGTGCCCACGAGCGCGCGGCAGACCTCGTCGGTGTCCACATCCCGGATGAGCGAGATGTCGATCTTCAGCCACTCGGGCCTCACCTCGGCGATGCACTGCATCGAGCCGTAGCCCGCGCCGCCATCGTCGATAGCGATGCGGAATCCGAGCGTGCGCAGGTACTCGAGCGTTGCGCGGAACGCCGCGAAATCCTCCACCGCCGTGCGCTCGGTGATCTCGAAGACGACCCGTGAAGGCTCGGCCTCTTCACTCTCTCCCAGCGTGCCGAGCATGATGTCACGCAGCTCGGGATCAGCCACGGCCTCGGGCTCGATGTTCACGAACAGCAGCCGGCCCTCGGGCAACGACGCCGCGGCCTCGAACGCCCGGCTGCGACACAGCCGTTCGAGCTGAAGCACCAGGTCGGCGTCGTATGCCACCTTGAACAGCTTGTCAGGCCGCTCGAACTCGCTTGCCTCCGGTCCGCGGGAGAGCGCCTCATACCCGATGATGGAGAGGTCGCTCAGACGGTAGATGGGATGCACCAGCGTCCGGATGGCACCGGCGGCGAGGATCTCCTCCAGCCGCCGCTTGCGGCACTCGCCGTCGCTGCACTCGCGCTTCTCCGAATCGGCCAGCGCATCCTCGAGCGCCATGTGGACCAGCCGCTCCAGCCGTACGTTGCCGTCCCGCCGGGCGGTCGCGGCGCCCACGTAGCATCCGAACTTGGGGAAGATGGCCGGCTCGAGCACGGTCTCCAGGTCGTCGCGCACGCGCTTCTCGATCCGCCGGGCGAGCTCGTCGAGCGCCTCGCGGTCCATACCGGCTGTGGTCCTCGGCGGCGAGAGCAGCACCACCAGCGCATTGCCCGAGATCATGAGCTCCGCCACGATGTCACTGTCGCGCAGCTCGAACCCGGTAATCCGCTCCAGCGACGCCGCCACCTCGCGCATGACCTCGTCGAAGACCTCCCACTCGTAGATCTCCTCGATCTTGGAGTACTTCATCACGTTGAGGCACAGCAGGGAGATCTCCCCGCGCTCCTCGAGCAACGACTCGATCCGCGGGAAGAGCAATGGCGCCGTGGGCAGCCCGGTGACGGGGTCGAACAGCAACCGCCTCAGATGCGGATGCTTGGCCACCACGTCGTGCAATTCAAGCCAGGGGCCGAGCAGGAACGACGAACCTGAGTGGGTATCCGGCATGCGATCCTCGCTCCCTTATCCGTACGTCAATCTCAGTACCGCCGCGCCGTT
>DSAI01000012.1 GCA_011372845.1 Actinomycetota bacterium | reverse complement strand
TGCATCGCCGGTCCTCACGCTCTCCGGAGCGCGTGACGCGAGCGCGTAGATCCACCCAGAGGCACCGACCGGACGGTCGCTCGGTGCAGTGTAGCGAACGCGAAACGGGCCCCGTGGGGCCCGTTTCGGCTGCTGCTGGTGTCCGATCCTATCTGGCGGCGTCGATGATCTCCTCTGCGCGCTCCACCTGGCTCGGGTAGAGGTCCTTGGGGATCGCGGGAAGGCCAAGCGTCCGGAACACCATGTGGCGGGCGCAGTGCACGTTGCTGCCACGACAGTAGCGCTGCTTGACGATCTCAGCCATGGACGGCATCTCCGCCATCTGGTCGTTGAAGAACGGACATGTGGGGAGGCACTCGCAGTCGGCCATCGGCGTCACAACCTTCCACTTGAGGACTCTGGGTAGTATAGCGTCACTTCGTTAGCGCGCGCCTATACGGATAGGGGTATGGAGTCCGGTCAGTGGTCGGCACCGGGCGACGAACGGGACACCATCGGCGGGCTGGTATATCGTAGAATCCACGGAATCACCGTCACGGAAGGACGAACCACACCCATGAAGCAGCTCTCTCCAGCGTACGATCCCGACGCCGTCGAGTCGCCCGTGTTCGACCGGTGGGTCTCCGGTCGCCTCTTCGAGCAAGCGGCGGAAGGGGAGAGTCCGTTCACCGTGGTGATACCGCCGCCCAACGTCACCGGTTCGCTCCACATGGGCCACGCGCTGAACAACACCATCCAGGACGTGGTGATCCGCAGGTCGCGCATGACAGGTCAGCCCACCAGGTGGTTGCTGGGAACCGACCACGCAGGCATCGCCACCCAGAACAAGGTGGAGCAGAAGCTCGCGGCTCAGGGGCTGTCGCGCCACGACGTGGGTCGGGAGCGGTTCGTCGAGATGTGCTGGGAGTGGCGAGAAGAGCACGGCAGCGTGATCATCGAGCAGCTCAAGCGCATGGGCTGCAGCTGCGACTACTCCGACGAGCACTTCACGATGGACGAGGGATACCAGCGCGCCGTACGCAAGGTTTTCGTGGAGTGGTACGAGAAGGGGCTCATCTACCGCGGCAAGCGGATCATCAACTGGTGTCCGCGGTGTTCGACCGCCCTGTCGGATATCGAGGTTGAGCACGAGGAGCTGGACAGCCACCTCTGGCATCTGCGCTACCCCCTCAAGGAGCCGGTTGCCGGCCGCGACCATGTGGTGGTCGCCACCACGCGGCCCGAGACGATGCTAGGAGACACGTGCGTGGCGGTGCACCCCGATGACGAGCGGTATCGTGAGCTTGTCGGAGCGACCATCGTGCTGCCGCTGCTGGGCCGCGAGATCCCCATCGTGGCCGACGAGTACGTGGACCCCTCGTTCGGTACGGGGGCCGTCAAGGTGACGCCCGCTCACGATCCCAATGACTTCGAGATCGGGGAGAGGCACGGCCTGCCCAAGATCAACATCCTCAACGCCGATGCCACCATCACCGCCGAGGGCGGTCCGTATGAAGGTCTCGACCGGCATGAGGCGCGGCGACGCGTCGTCGCCGACCTCGAGGCCGGGGGGCTGCTCGTGGCGGTGGACGACCACGTGCACGCGGTGGGGCACTGCTATCGATGTCACACGGTCGTGGAGCCCTGGCTCTCCGACCAGTGGTTCGTCGACATGAAGCCGCTCGCCGCACCGGCCATCGAGGCAGTGAAAGAGGACCGCGTGGTCTTCCATCCCCGGCGCTGGGAGAACGTCTACTTCCACTGGATGGAGAACATCCGCGACTGGTGCATCTCGCGGCAGCTCTGGTGGGGGCATCGCATCCCCGTCTTCTACTGCGACGCGTGCGGTTGGCAGGGCGCAAGCATGGAAGACCTCGGATCGTGCCCGAAGTGCGGTGCCACTGCGCGTCAGGACGAGGATGTGCTCGACACCTGGTTCTCGTCGCAACTCTGGCCGTTCGCAACGCTCGGCTGGCCGGACGAGACGCCCGAACTCGACTTCTTCTATCCCACCACGGTGCTCTCCACCGCGCGGGACATCCTCTTCCTGTGGGTGGCCCGGATGATCATGAGCGGCCTGTACTTCGTGGGCGACGTCCCGTACCGAGACGTCATCATCCACCCCACCGTCTTCAACGCCGAGGGCAAGCGGATGAGCAAGTCGCTCGGCACGGGCGTGGACCCGCTCGATCTCATGGCCCACTACGGCGCCGACGGCATGCGGTTCGGCCTCATGCTGCAGGTCACCGGCAATCAGGACATCAAGTTCTCCGAGGAGAAGCTGGTCTCGTCACGCAATTTCGCGAACAAGATCTGGAACGCCAGCAGGTTCGTTCTCATGAACATCGACGAGGTGTTCGAGGCGGGACCGCCGCAGGTGGACACGGTTGCCGACGCGTGGATCCTCTCACGGCTTGCCGATCTCTCGGCACATGTGGACGAGGGGCTGCTCGCGTACGAGTTCGGTGAGACCGCGCGCGCCCTCTATGACTTCTTCTGGAATGAGTTCTGCGACTGGTACATAGAGCTTGCCAAGGTGAGGCTCACCGCCGGGGGCCGGGCGCGGGAAGCGGTCCTCCGCAACCTCGTCTTCGTCCTCGACAACGCCCTGCGCCTCCTGCATCCGATGATGCCGTTCGTGACGGAGGAGATCTGGAGCCGTCTCCCGATAGACGAGGAGGTTGCCGGGCGGATGCTGATGGTCGCCGAGTGGCCCGATGCTGCCGTACTGTCCGGCTTCCGCGACGAAGGAGCCGAGCGTTCCATCGGACTCCTCCAGGAAGTCGTGACGGCGGTGCGCGCGGTGCGCGCACGGTACTCGGTCTCCCCGAAGGCCCCGCTCGAGGTGTCGGTGAAGGCGCCCGAGGCGGAAGGCGAGGTCCTCGTCTCGATGACCGACGACATCCGTGCCCTCGCTGGCATCGGCGGGTTCGAGGTGGGGGAGGACGTGATGCGCCCGCCGCACGCCTCATCAGCCGTCGCGGCCGGCAGCGAGGTGTACGTATCGCTCGAAGGGCTCGTGGACTTCGGCGCAGAGCGCGAGCGGATCGCTTCGCAGTTGGAGCGCACACAGGCCGATCTCGATCGACTCACGAAGAAGCTTGGCAATGAAAGCTTCCTTGCAAAGGCCTCACCTGACATAATAGGGAAGGACCGGGCCCGCGCCGGGGAGTTGGCGGCCACCGTGTCCAAGCTCAGCGCGCAGTTGGCGGACCTAGCGGAGTAGCCTGTGCCATCAGAGGATGCCGTATACGAAGCGGCGATCGCGCGTTTGGAGCGTGCGCTGACGTTCGGCATCAACCCGTCGCTCGACGGCATCAGGGCGCTCATGGATGCGCTCGGCATGGCCGAGATGGCGTGTTCCTGTGTGCAGGTCACCGGCACCAACGGCAAGACGTCGGTCACCAGGATGACCGGCGCACTGCTCACGGCGCATGGATATCGCACCGGTGTCTACACGAGCCCGCATCTGGTCTCATATACGGAGCGGATCACGGTTGACGGCAGGCAGATCGGCAAGCGGAAGTTTGCGCAGTACCTTACCGACGTGTTCGACGCCGCCGACACCATGGACCGGGAGTTCACCGAGTTCGAACTCCTCACCGCCACGGCGCTCCACGCGTTCCGCGCCAAGAAGGTCGAGTTCGCATGTCTCGAGGTGGGGATGGGTGGCCGGTGGGATGCGACGAGCGTGGTCGATCCGGCGGTGGCGGTGATCACAGGCGTGTCGCTCGACCACACCGAGCGCCTCGGCGCCACTCGGG
>DSAI01000125.1 GCA_011372845.1 Actinomycetota bacterium | reverse complement strand
TACTCGAGGAAGTGATGGAACAGCGTGGCCTCGCCGCGCGTGGCGTTGAGGATGCGGGTGCGAAGGCCCATCACACCACGGGTGGCGATCCTGAACTCGAGGTGCACCTGAGCGTCGCGCTGCACCATGTCGGTCATCTCGCCGCCACGGCTGCCGAAGATCTCGATGACCTTGCCGGCGTACTCGCTCGGCACGTCCACAACCGCCTGCTCGATCGGCTCGAGCTTCTTGTTGCCGTCGTGCTTGACGATCACCTGTGGGCGGCCGACCTGGAACTCGTAACCCTCACGGCGCATCGTCTCCATCAGCACCGACAGGTGCAGCACGCCGCGGCCCGCGACCTCCATGCCGGTCTTGTCCTCGCTCTCGGTGATGCGCATCGAGATGTTCGACTCGGCCTCGCGGAGCAACCGCTCCTTGATCTGGCGACCACCCACGATGGTGCCCTCGCGGCCCACGAGCGGACTCGTGGACGCGGCGAAGACGACCGACATCGTCGGCTCCTCCACATGGATCGGGTCGAGCTGCACCGGATCGAGACGGCAGGTGAACATGTCGCCGATGTCGGCGTCGTCCACACCCACCACGGCGATGATGTCGCCCGCGTGCGCCTGCTGCGCCTCGGCACGGCCAAGCGCCTCGAACGTGTAGAGCTGTTTCACGGTCGCCTGGTACCGGCTGCCGTCGTTCTTGATCACAAGGATGCGCTCACCCGAGTGCATCGTGCCCGAGAACAGACGCCCGATGCCGATACGGCCCACGTACTCAGAGTGGTCGATGGTGCAGACCTGCATGGCCACCGGCCCGTTGGGGTCGACGTCGGGACACGGCACATGCTCCACGATCGCGTCGAGCAGGGGCAGCATATCCATGTTGCCGTCGTCCGGATCGAGACGCGCATAGCCGTTCACGGCGCTCGTGTAGATGATCGGGAAGTCGAGCTGCTCATCGTCGGCGCCAAGCTCCACCATAAGGTCGAAGACGTCTCCGATGACCTCCATAGGGCGCGCCCCTGCGCGATCGATCTTGTTCACCACCACGAGCGGCTTGAGGCCGTGCTCGAGCGCGTGACGCAGCACGAAGCGCGTCTGCGGCATGGGGCCGTCGAATGCATCGATGATCAGCAGGCATCCGTCGGCCATCTTGAGCACGCGCTCGACCTCGCCGCCGAAGTCGGCGTGGCCCGGCGTGTCGATGACGTTGATCTTGATGTCGCCGTAGCGCACCGAGATGTTCTTGGCGAGGATGGTGATGCCGCGCTCGCGCTCCTGGTCGTTGCTGTCCAGGACCTGGTCCACCACCTGCTGGTTGTCGCGGAAGACGTGGGTGGACTGCAGCAGCCGATCCACGATGGTGGTCTTGCCGTGGTCGACGTGGGCGATGATCGCGATGTTGCGGATGTTCTCGGCGCGCATGGGTGCTCGGGTCTCCAAAGGGTCGTGTTAAGAAGCGGTATAGAGTAGCACGCCGAGAGAGTGGTTGTCGCAGACACCCCTGCGCGTGGGATCGACAACCGATCGACTGAGACCGTTCACTCCTGCTGCGCGGCAAGAAGATCAAGCATCAGCCCGGGGTGTTGCCGGGCAACGAACGCAAGGCGGTGCCGATCCGAGAACAGCGCCAGGAACGCGCCGTCGCGCATCCTCTGGAGCACCTCGACACCATGCGTGGAGCCCAACAGTTCCAGGCCGGCACGGTTCGTACGGCGAGCGAGCGTGTACGGCAGCATCTCGATGGATGCGGGTGCGCCGAACTCGTGCTGGAGCCGGTGGGTCGCCACCTCGAACTGCATCGGACCTACGGCACCAAAGACAGGCGCCTGCCCCGAGCGTCGGTCGGACATGAGGACCTGCACGACACCCTCCGCCTCGAGTTGTGCGACCCCCTTGCGGAACTGCTTCGACTTGCTCGGGTCGGTGCCACGCACAACAGCGAAGTGCTCCGGTGCGAACACGGGCATCGGCGGAAAGCGGACGGCCTTCCCTTCCGTCAGCGTGTCGCCCGGGTGTAACGACGCAGCGTTCACAAGTCCTACGATGTCGCCCGGGAACGCGCGATCCACAGACGTACGCTCCCTGCCCAGCATCGAATGCGCATACTTCGTCGTGAACGGGCGTCCGGTCCCCGCATGCGCGAGCATCATGCCCCGCTCGAAGATGCCCGAACATACCCGAACGAACGCGATCTTGTCGCGGTGCGCAGGGTCCATGTTCGCCTGCACCTTGAACACGAGTCCGGTGAACTCATCGTCAAGGGGGACTTCGCCGCCGTCCTCGGTGAACCGCCCCACGGGGGCTGGCGCCAAATCGATCAGTGCTTCGAGCAGGGACCTCACACCGATGTTCGAGACGGCGGCACCGAAGAAGACCGGCGTTGAGAAACCGGCCAGGAACGCCTCCTGCTCGTGGTCAAGAGAGAGTTGTTGGAGTAGCTCCACCTCTTCGATCGAGGACAGAAGTCCGGTCATCTCCTGCTCGAGGCTCCGTGTGATCGGTAGACGTTGTTCACCCGCACGCGTAGCGCCACCTGCCGTGCGCGAGTAGCGGGTCACGAAGCCCGGATCCCGTCGATCCATCAGCCCTTCGAAGTGACCGGCGACACCCACCGGCCACATGACGGGGGTCGCTCGGATGCCCAGGCGGTGCTCGATCTCGTCGAGCAGTTCGAGCGCCTCGCGGCCGGGGCGGTCCCATTTGTTGACGAACGTGATGACCGGGATGCCCCTTGTGCGGCAGACACCGAAGAGCTTGAGTGTCTGGGGCTCAAGACCCTTGGCTGCATCGAGGAGCATCACGGCACAGTCCACGGCCGCAAGGACACGGTAGGTGTCCTCGGAGAAGTCGGCATGCCCCGGTGTATCGAGGAGATTGAGTACGCAGTCGCGATACTCGAACTGCAGGACCGCTGAGGTGACCGAGATACCGCGCTCGCGCTCCATCGCCATCCAGTCGCTGGCAACTCCGCGACGACCCCTCTTGCCGTGCACGGCGCCAGCCTCACTGATGACGTGTGCGTGGAGCGCCAGGGCCTCGGTGAGGGTCGACTTGCCGGCGTCAGGGTGACTGATAACCGCGAACGTCCTGCGTCGGGCTGCCTCGTTCATCACGCTCGCGTCGCTATTCGACACGCGCGTCGTCTCCGATATGCTCGCGCCTCGACTCCGACCGCAGATGCGCCGTCATCCATTCCGCATCCCGCAGCTGAGAGCGAAGCAGTCGGCACTGCACCTCGGCCGTTTCGACAAACGCCATCAGCCGATCATGCGCACGGTCGTCGAGGCCAGCCAATCCCACCACCTCGAGCAACCCCATCAACTCCCGCATCTCTTCAACGCTGAAGCCGAGCGGTTTGAGCCGCTTGATGAAGTCGATCCTCGCACAGTCGGCTTCGCTGTAGAGCCTGAAACCTCCCGCACTCCGCTCGGTAGGCTCAGCGAGACCCGCTTCTTCGTAGAAACGCAGCGTACGCAAGGAGAGGCCAGTGCGAGCCGCAACATCCCCAATCTGCATCAAGCTGGTTTCGGCTCCCCGACTGATGGTCTGCAGCCCGCTGTCGTTGATGGCGGGCACGCTCAGGGCGAGACCGGGACGTCGTCCAACTGCGTCCACATGTCCCGCACGTTGGTGTACGGCCGGTCATTCGCGAGCCGCTTGAGCGCATCGACCACTTCGGGCCGGGCGTTGTTGCGCTTGGCCTCGTTCACGATGTCCTCACGCCCGAGGGCACGGTAGCCGAATGCCGACTCGACATGATCCAG
>DSAI01000077.1 GCA_011372845.1 Actinomycetota bacterium | reverse complement strand
GGCGAGCGCGCTCGCCCCCCTTGCGGGTCCGTACGCGGAGCTCCTCTTCTCCGTGGGGCTGCTCTCCGCATCCCTGCTGGCTGCCGCGGTGCTGCCGCTGACGGCTGCCTACGCCATCTGCGAAGCGTTCGGTTGGGAGTCGGGCCTCGACCGGTCGTGGTCGGAGGCGCCACTGTTCAACGGGGTATACACGCTGGTCATCATCGCCTCGGCAGCGGTCATCCTCGTGCCCGGTATCCACCTCATCGGCATCATGCTCGTCTCGCAGGTGATCAACGGGATCCTGCTGCCGTTCCTTCTCGTCTTCATGATGCGAATCGTCAATGACCGCTCGGTGATGGGGCGTCACGTGAACGGCCGGGCGCACAACATGCTGGCCTGGGGGACCATCCTAATGGTCATCGCGCTGACCGCCATGCTCCTGGTGATGACGCTTCTCGGCGTGGGCTGAAGCGGTGCTATCCTTTATGTATGGCTGCTCTCAAGGAACGTACTCCCGACCCTGACCTCGATCGCGCCAAGGCCGCGTTGCGCCTCCGGGCGCGCGCGGCGCGACGAACGGTGCTCCCCGAGTACCGGACCGCGCATGCGTATGCCGTGGCCGAGCGGGTCCTGAACCTTCCGGAGATCGTTGCCGCTGCCGCAGTGATGCTCTACGGGGCCGCCCCTGAAGAGGTCGACGTGAGCGTCCTGGAGTTCGCGCTCCGCGAACGCGGGGCCCGCATCGCATACCCGCGGGTGGCGGGACCGCGGAGTCTGACGGTGCACTGGGTCGACGATCCCGGCGTGCTGCTGCGCGGAACGTTCGGACTGCTGGAACCTCCCGAGACCACACCCACCGCCGAGATCTCGCACCTCTCGGCCATCGTCGTGCCCGGAGTGGCGTTCGACCGCGAGGGCAACAGGCTTGGATTCGGGGGCGGCTACTACGACTCCCTGCTCGGCGGCCCCGACCCCGTCCCCCCGACGATCGGTGTGGCCTACGACGAGCAGATCGTGGATGCCGTCCCCCACGATGAACGCGACCGTCCCACCGGCATCGTGGTCACTCCCACGCGGGTCTACAGGCGGAGCCCCGTGTCGTACTGACACCGGGCGGCCTGCGATCAGCGATCTCCCTTGGCCAGCGTGACCGGCTCACCGCGGGACGCGCGGAGAGGGATCTTGAGCGACTCAAGGACCGCTTCGAGGTTCTCCGTCCAGGAGGCGAGCGCCCTCAGATCCACCCGGAGGAGCGGAGTCTCTGGGTGCGGGCGTGACACCGTGAACCCGTGACGCAGCAGGAACTCCATCCCTACCACCGGCATATGTGAGAGATCCCTTGAGCCGGTGACCGCGTACGCCTGCACCGAACGCTCTCCGCGCATGGCAAGATCGCGCATCGCCGCCCTCAGCAGGAGACCGCCCACACCCGCACGACGGGCGTTAGGCGCGATGTGCATGCATGCGATGAGAGGCACGCCGGTCTCCGGTGGTCCGGCCGGCAGATGCCTCGCCTGCGGGAGATAGACCGGTGGAGCGTACTTGATGAACCCCATCGTCTCACCGTCTTCAACCACCGCTCTGCCGCACTCGCCCCACTCGGCGGACACGGTACGCACCCATTCGAGCGCCTGCTGGTCGTTGCAGCGAGAACCGCACTCGAACGGAAGGCGCGTGGCAGTCTCCCAGAAGACGCATCCCGCACAGTGGGCGGGCAGCGACTGCCTATCGAGCATGCTCAGGCCGATGATCTTGCGCACGGTCTTCCGCTACTCCTCGTCGTCCATGAGCGACTTCATCTTGTCGATGACCTTACGCCCCATCCCGCTCTTCAGCGACCGGCCCAGGGCACGTGATGCCGCCACGCCCACGTCGAGCATGCCGTCTGCCACCTGCTCGCCGCGCTCTTTGAGGGCGGTCACCCCGCTGGCCGCCGCCTTCGCGGCGCCACCGGTAGCCTGGAGCTCCGCGTAGCCGGCCTCCACCACGACCGACTCGCCGTCGAAGCCGCGGACGAGGTCGGCCGGGACCTCAAGCCGCCCCACGGCCATGTCACCCACAGCCCCGGTCGAGACCCGCACCTCCTCGATGACCCCGGAATCGCCGTCGAAAACCACATCATGGACGGTGCCGACCTCGTCTCCGTCGGGGGTGTGTACCGGCATCCGGTGCCAGATGACGGTGTCATCCCATGAGAAGCCGAGTGCGCGCTCCCCTGCGCTGTCACCGGGCAGCGAGTCCCCGTCGATGGCGAGCGTCGCTTCATCGGCCTCGCGCACGGCGTCGAACCGCAGGAAGCGCGGACGCTGGTCTATGACGCCCATGATGGAGCCCCGATCCACCTGCAAGCCCACGACCCTCGGCTCACCCGGGTGGAAGAGCACCGCGGAGACGCGACCCAGATGCCGGCCGCTTGAGCCCACCACGGACAGGCGCTCGTATCCAGACAGACTCGGCATGTGCTTCACTCCATACACCGCTCGATCGTTCACGGTCGTTCGATAGCGAAAGGGCCGGCCGCGGCCGCGACCGGCCCTTCTATCATACCGCGATAGCGAGCGTGGCTACTCCGTGGTGGCCGCGCCAGCCCCACCCTCGGCGGCGGTCGTCTTCTCAGCTACCTTGTCGAGCGCACCCTGCGCCTTGGACTCCGCAGCATCGATCCCCGACTTGACCGACTCGCCAGCCTTGCCGAGCGCGTCCTTGGCCGCCGGAGCGATCTGCTGGACCTTGTCCTTGGCCTGCTGTGTGACGGTGCCCACCTGCTCCTTGAGCCGATCGCGCGCCGAGTCGATCTTCACGCGCATCTCCTCGGTCTCATCGAGCACCTTGGCGCGGCTTGTCTCATAGAACTGCTTGCCCTCTCCCCAGTACTCATCGGCCTTTGCGGCGATGAAGTCACGGTTCTCCCTGCCGGAGCGGGGGGAGAAGAGAAGGCCGAGCACGGCGCCGATGATGCCGCCGAGCAGGAACGCACCGAGTATGCTTTCACCTCTGCGATAGTCGTACATCGGGAACACACCTCCGAAGTCGCAAGCGGACCGATACTGATGTCTGACGACAGTGATGTATGTACCCAATCACCGCGTTGCATCCAGTGTAGAGCGTACCAGATGACCCACCAACTCCTGGAAATCCATCCCGGCGGACGCGGCGGCCATAGGCAGCAGCGAGGTCTCGGTCATGCCCGGGGAGGTGTTCACTTCGAGCACGTACGGCACGCCGTCGCCGCCCACCACCATGTCCACTCTGCTGACCCGCTCACAGCCGAGCAGCCTATGCACGCGCGCCGCCATCCCGGTCACCTCGGCCATGGTGGGCTCGTCGAGCCGCGCGGGCACGTAGTAGTCGGTCTCACCGGGCGTGTACATCGCCGAGAAGTCGAACAGCCCGCTCTTGGGCTCCATCTCCACGGGAGGGAACACGCGCGCCTCGCCCGACGGCCCGTTAACGACCGAGACCGCGAGCTCCAGGCCATCGATCCACTTCTCCACGATCGCCGTGTCGCCGTAGGACAGGGCCGTGAGCAACGCCTCCGCCAGGCCCTCGGGTCCGTCCACCTTCGTGAGTCCGAGCGCGGAGCCCTGCTTCGCCGGTTTCACGACCACCGGGAATCCTCCCACCGCCCCGGGCACGAGGTCCAGCGCGGTGGCCGCCCCCATCTGCTTGAAGGCGGCTGCGGTGAACGTGACCCAAGCGGGCGTGGGAATGCCCTCAGCGCGGAACAGACGCTTGCTGAGCGCCTTGTCCCAGGCCAATGCCGAGGCGGTGACACCGG
>DSAI01000067.1 GCA_011372845.1 Actinomycetota bacterium | reverse complement strand
AGGGACGGCTGCTGGAGCCACGGGTGGAACTCGTACTGGTTCACCATCGGCGCGGTCTCGGCGTTGGCCATGAGCCGCTCGAGGTGGTGTTCGAGGTGGTTGCAGACACCGATGGCGCGCACCAGCCCCTCCGAGTAGAGCTTCTCCATGGCCCGCCAGGTCTCCGGCGTCTCCTCGCGGGGCCAGTGGACGAGGTAGAGGTCCAGATAGTCGGTGCCGAGGCGATCGAGGCTGCGTTCGAACGCTTCGACGGTGGATGCGTATCCTTGCTCGTCGTTCCACACCTTGCTCGTGAGGAACACCCCGGCGCGGGGGATCGAGCTCTCGGCTATGGCCCTGCCGATCCCCGCCTCGTTGCCGTAGAGCGACGCTGTGTCGATGCTGCGGTAGCCCAGCTCGAGTGCGGCGAGTACCGAGCGCTCCACATCGCCGCCCTCGGCGGACTTGTACGTCCCCAGCCCGAGATGGGGCATCTTCACGCCGTTGGCGAGTTGCACGGTGTCCGTTATCCCAGTGAGTATGTCGCCACCTCCATCCACCATCATACCGTCCTGGGACGACGGGCCGGAGCCTGCGCACCTTAAGGTGGGAATACAGCGAGTGGGACACAGTCTGCGAATGGGAGGTGGGGCAGGTGTTCATCGATCGCAGAGACGCGGGCCGACGCCTTGCCGCGGTCCTGGAAGGGCGGGTCGGTCATGATGCGCTCGTGCTGGGCATACCGCGGGGTGGCGTGATCGTGGCCGACGAAGTGGCCCGGGCGCTGGGACTCGAGCTCGACTGCGAGGTCGTGCGCAAGATGGGTGCGCCGGGTGATCCCGAGTACGCCATCGCCGCGGTGGATGCCGAGGGCGAGGTGGTAGGCAACGCCACCGCGTGGGCCGACGAAGGATACATCCACCGTGCCGCCGAGAGCGCCCGGGCGGAGATAGCCCGGCGTCTCACTACGTATCGCAAGGACCGTCCACTGCCCAGGATCGCCGACCGGCATGTCGTGCTGGTCGACGATGGGGTCGCAACCGGGCTCACGGTGGCTGCAGCGGTGCGATCACTGAAGAGACGGCAGGCTTCGCGGGTCACCGTGGCCGCGCCGGTGGCCTCACCGGCCGCCGAGGAGCTGTTGCAGGGGATGGCGGACGACGTGGTGGTGGTCTGGGTCGATCCGAGGTTCCGTGCGGTAGGGCAGTATTACGAACGGTTCGACCAGACATCGGACGACGAGGTGATCGACACCCTCGAGTCGGCGTGGTCTCGCGGCTGAGCGGGTCCCCGGCCCTTAGGGCGTCTCGGGGTCCTCTTCGCCGCCGTCCCCGTCAGGGAGCTTGCCTACCTCGATCTCGACCTGGTCGCCGCGGGATGCCGAGGAGCCGGGGATCGGGAACTGGTTGATCACGATCCCGTCGTCGGGGCTGCTCACGTAGACCACCTTGGGTGTGAGGCCGGCGTCGGTGAGCTCCTTCTTGGCATCCGCCTCGTTCATCGTCCGGACGTCGGGCACGATGATGACCTCCGGGCCCTTGGAGACCTCGAGGGTCACCGTGCTGCCCGCCTCGAGCACCACGTTCGCTTCGGGACTCTGTGAGATCACGCTTCCCTTGGCCACGGTGTCGCTGAAGGACTCCGTGGTCTTCACCTTGAGCCCGATGCCCTCGAGCTCGGCGGTGGCGTTGGCGACCGTCTTGCCCACGACGCTCGGGACCTTCACCTGCTCCACGCCTGCGGAGACGTACAACACCACGCTCGTGCCCTTGGGCACCGTTGCGCCGGCGGCCGGCTCGGTGCGTATCACGAGGCCCTTCTCGATCTCGGAGTTGTTCTCGTCGATCGTCCTGTCGTAGTCGAGGTCCTCCGATGCCTTGAGCATATCGATGGCGGTCTGCTCGGACATCTCGGTCAGGTCGGGCACGGTGACCTCGGCTATACCGAGGCTCACCACGATGTTGACCGCGGTGCCGGGCTCCACCTCTTCGCCTGCGGGCGGGTCCTGGCTGATGATCATGCCGATCGCGACCGTGTCGCTGTTCTCGGTACCCACCACCCCAAGGGTGAGGCCTGCGGTCTCAAGCTCCGCGGCCGCCTGCTCCTCCGTGAGTCCGGAGAGCGTGGGAACGACCACGCCGCCGCCATCGAACGCGCCAAGCGCGAACGCCACACCGAGGCCGGCCGCAAGCAGGACCGCGGCGAGCGCGACCCACGCCCAGGGGCTCATGCGCCGCTCGGGCACCGGCTGCATGCGCGGCGAGCCGGTGGGGCGAGCGCTTGCCGAGCGCTCCACCGGCGGCAGGACGCTCGTCTGGTCCGCCGCTGCCGCTCCGCCGTAGATGCCGCCCACGGCCGACTGGCCGCCGGCGACACGCCGCAGATCGTCGCGCATCTCGCTCGCCGAGGCGTACCGCTCGGCGGGGTTCTTCCTGAGCGCACGCAGTATGACCGCCTCGAGCGCGGGCGGCACCGACGCGCGCACCTGGCGCGGCGGCACGGGCTCGTCGTTCACCTGCTTGAGCGCGGTGGCCACCGGGGTGTCGCCGTCGAACGGCAGCGTCCCCGTGGCGAGCTCGTAGAGCGTCACGCCGAGGGAGTAGAGGTCCGAGGCGGGCGTGAGCGGCTTTCCCTGCGCCTGCTCCGGGCTGATGTACTGGGCCGTGCCGAGCACGGAGCCCGTCTGTGTCATCGTGGTGTTGCCCGCACGGGCGATACCGAAGTCCATCACCTTGATCGTGCCGTCGGGCGTGAGGACGATGTTGTGCGGCTTGATGTCGCGGTGGATGATGTCGTACCCGTGCGCCACTGTGAGCGCCCCGCATACCTGGGCGCCATACTCGGCCACCTTATGCGGGTCGAGCGGACCCTGCCTGGTGACCAGCGACTTGAGGTCGGTGCCTTTCACGTACTCCATGACGATGTAGTACGTGTCGCCGTCGCGGCCCCAGTCGTACATGTTCACGATGTTGGGGTGGGACAGGTTGGCGGCGGCCTGCGCCTCCTGGCGGAAACGGGCCACGAAGTTGGGGTCTGACGCATACCGGGCATGCAGCACCTTGACCGCGACGGTGCGGCCGAGGACCTCGTCGACGGCCTTGAACACGTCGGCCATGCCGCCCGACCCGATCTTCTCCGTCACCTTGTATCTGCGTCCGAATATGAGGTCTTCCACCAGTGACTCCACACCCTTCGGGCCCCGAGGCCGCTATCGGCGATCCATGACATTCTACTTCATCAGGCTGTTGCGCTCATCGTGCTCCTGTCGGCTTCGCGCCAACGCTGCTCAACGGCCGCCTTCGTGTCCGTTACGAACCACGATTCGCCCTCCGCTAGCGGTATCCTGCCGAGATCGCCGCCTCCAGTACCCCGCGCGCCGCGGGAGCAGCGACGGAGCCGCCCACTCCCGAGTTCTCGAGCACTATCGCCACTGCCACCCGCGGGCTCTCAGCCGGCGCGAAGGCCACGAACCAGGCGTGCGTCTCAACCGACTTCCCGGCCTCGGCGGTACCGGTCTTGCCGGCCACGGTGACGCCGTCGATCGAGGCGCGCCCGCCCGAACCGGACCGCACCACGCCCACCATCGCCTCCGTGACTCGGGCTGCGGTCTCGGGATCGAGCGCCTGCGTCCACGGGCGGGGAGTGGTGCGTGTGATGATGCGGCCCGACCGGTCGGTGATGGCGTCGATCAGATAGGGCCGCATCACGGTTCCGCCGTTGCCGATGCCGGCCGTCACGAGTGCCATCTGCAGCGGGGTCACCTGCGGCCCGGGCGGGCTTTCGTGTT
>DSAI01000216.1 GCA_011372845.1 Actinomycetota bacterium | reverse complement strand
TCCATCACCGTGCAGGGCTCTGACACCCTGCTGAACGTCGCGACCGCCTGGAGCGAGTCGTTCATGGACGAGAACCCTGGCGTGGACATCTCGGTCCAGGGTGGTGGCTCGGGCACCGGTATCGCGGCGCTGATCAACGGCACCGTTGATTTTGCCAACTCCTCGCGCGGGATCAAGGACGAGGAGATCGCCGAGGCCGAGGGCAAGGGTATGGACATCGTCGAGCACTCCGTTGCGATCGACGGTATCGCGGTCGTGGTCAACCCCGCCAACGGTGTTTCGAATCTCTCGCTCGATGAGCTCGGCAGGATCTTCCGTGGTGAGGTCACCAACTGGAAAGACGTTGGCGGTGCTGATGCGGAGATCGTGCTCCTCTCGCGCGACAGCTCCTCGGGTACGTATGAGTACTTCAAGGAGGCCGTGGTCGGCGAGGACTTCGAGTACGCTGCCTCCGCCAAGCTGTTGCCCTCCAACCAGGCGATCGCCGGTGAGGTCACTGCCAACGAGGCCGGTATCGGCTACATCGGTCTCGGCTATATCACGCCCGACGTGAAGGTCGTCGCTGTCGACGACGTGGTGGCTACGGTCGAGACCGCCGCCGACGGCACCTACCCGATCAGCCGCTACCTCTACATGTACAGCGATGGCGAGCCCGAAGGCGTCATGGCCGCCTACCTCGACTGGATCCTCGGCGCCGAGGGTCAGCAGCTGGTCGAGGACGAGGGTTTCGTACCGCTTCCGTAAGACCGTATGAGAACCCCTCCCTCAGACGGTGCGCGGCGTCTCGGCCGCACGACCACGCGTCGTGCGGCCGAGGCTGTCGTCCGCGCCATCATCCATGTGTGTGGCTGGCTCGCGATCGTCATACTCGCCGCGATCGCGATCTTCCTTGCGTGGAACTCGGTCCGCGCGTTCGGGGAGGCCGGGCTCGGGACGATGCTGTCCGGAACCGCCTGGTATCCCACCTCCGATCCAGGCAAGTTCGGTATGCTGCCGCTGATCCTCGGATCGCTGTTCGTGACGGGCGTCGCGCTGGCGGTCTCGGTCCCCGTGGGGGTGGCAGCCGCAGTGTTCATCTCCGAGTTCTCAGGCCCTGGCGTGAAGGACGTCATGAAGTCGATCATCGAGTTCATGGCCGCCGTGCCGTCGGTGGTCTACGGTCTTATCGGCGTGGCTGTGGTGATACCGTTGGTGAAGGACGTCTTCGCTCTCAACAGCGGCATGACGGCTCTCACCGGCGGCATCGTGCTCGGCGTGATGTCGCTGCCGACCGTGATCTCCATCTCCGAGGACGCGTTGCACGCGGTGCCGTTCGACCTGCGTCAGGGCTCGGCGGCTTTGGGCAACACCCGGTGGCAAACGACCTTCAAGGTGACCGTTCCGGCTGCGGGATCGGGCATCTTCGCGGCCGTGATGCTCGGGCTGGGTCGTGCGATCGGCGAGACGATGGCCGTGCTGATGCTCACGGGTAACGCTGCCGTCATGCCGACGACCGTGCTGGAGTCGGTCCGTACGATGACCGGGACGATCGCCGCCGAGATGGGTGAGGTCGTCCAGGGCGGCCTTCACTACTCGGTGTTGTTCGCCGTAGGACTCGTGCTGTTCGCAATCACCTTCACCATCAATCTCGCCGCCGATCTCGTTCTCGAGCGGCAGCGGAAGCGGTGGCGCCGATGAGCGGCATGTCTCGCACGCGCAGGGCACGCCGATCGGAGGCGGTGGCCAGGGCCGTCACGGGTCTGGCCGCCGTGTCGGTGGTGTCGGTCGCGCTGTTCGTCCTCGCATACATCGTGTATCACGGCATCGGCGCGATCGACTGGACGTTCCTGACCGACGTGCCGCGCGACCGCGGCCGGGAGGGCGGAATCCTGCCGGTGATCGTCGGGACCCTGTGGGTGGTCGCGACCACCGCAGGTCTCACCCTCCCGATCGGTATCCTCGCCGGGATCTACCTGTCCGAGTACGCGCCACGCACCTTCACCACAAGGGCGATACGTCTGGCGATCACGAACATGGCCGGCGTCCCGTCTATCGTCTACGGGCTGTTCGGCCTCGCCGCCTTCGTGCTCCTCGCGGGGTTCGGCCGATCGATCATCGCCTCGGCGCTCACACTGACGTGCATGACGCTGCCGGTCGTGATCACGGCGACCGAGGAAGCGCTTAGGCAGATACCGCAGGACCTTCGGCAGGCCTCGCTCGCGCTTGGCGCCACGCGGCTGCGCACGATCTACAAGGTCGTGTTGCCGGCGGCGGCGCCGGGCATCATCACCGGTTCCATCCTCGGCCTTGCAAGAGCGGCCGGCGAGACCGCGCCGATCCTGTTCACCGGCGCGGTGTTCCAGATGAGGAAGCTGCCGGATGGGCTGTCATCGCGGTTCATGTCGTTGCCCTATCACATATATGCACAGGTCACGTCGGTGCCGGGGTGGAGTCCCACGCTCGTGTGGGGCACCGCGCTCGTGCTGGTGGCCGGTGTGAGCGTTGTGAGCGTCGTTGCGGCGCTGTGGCGCTCGGCTCAGAGAAGGAGGGTCAAGTGGTGAACGCACTGCTGCTCGAACGGGACGGGACGCTGGCGTACACCGCCGGAGCCGTCGTAGCGGACGATGCGGTGGATGTGGCGACGCGTGAGGATGCGACGGCGGCCGTCCGGGGTACGTTCTCGCTCTCGGGCGTCTCGGTGGCGTACGGCCGTGACCGTGTCATCGAGGGGGTCGGCATGGAGATCCCTGCCCGTTCGGTGACCGCGCTCATAGGACCGTCGGGGTGCGGCAAGTCGACGCTCCTGCGCTGTCTCAACCGCATGAACGACGAGATCGGCAACGTTCACGTGGACGGCCGCATCACCCTCGACGGCGCGGATATCATGGGCAAAGCGATGGACCCGGTCGAGCTGCGCATGCGCGTGGGGCAGGTCTTCCAGAGACCCAACCCGTTCCCGATGAGCATCTACGACAACATCGCGTATGGTCCCCGAACCCAGGGCATCCGCAGGAAGTCCGAGCTCGATCTGCTCGTGGAAGAGTCGCTCAGGGGCGCCGCGCTATGGGACGAGGTGAAGAAGAGTCTCAAGAAGCACGCCTTCGAGCTCTCGGGGGGGCAGCAGCAGAGGCTGTGCATCGCACGCGCGCTGGCAACCAAGCCGGAGGTGATCCTCATGGACGAGCCCGCTTCCGCGCTCGACCCTATCTCCACGCAGCAGATCGAAGACACCATCGCCGAGCTGAAGGACTCGGTGACGATCGTCATCGTCACTCACAACATGCAGCAGGCGGCCCGCATATCCAACCAGACGGCATTCATGCTGCGCGAGAGTCTGGAGGAGCCCGCACACCTCGTGGAGATGGGCGACACGAAGAAGATGTTCACCAATCCGGATGACTCGCGAACGGAGTCGTACATCACAGGACGGTTCGGGTAGCGCGAGCATCGCCGGGAGAAAAGGAACGAGGCGCGTGGGGGGACGCGCCTCGTTTCATGTGAGCGGCGATTCCCCGCGTCCGAGGGGGAGAGGGATTGCGGGTCGCACTGCTCACGAGTATGCAAGCAATGTGCGTGCCAATATCGTGAGAAGGCCCGCCGGACGGACCCTGAGTGGTCGGCGGCGGGCCTTCGTGTGCGCGGACACCGGTGTGGAGCGCGCGGGCTACATGCCGTCTACTAGCAGGTGTAGCCTCCATCCACGGCCACGTTGGAGCCGGTGACGAACGAAGCTTCGTCGGATGCGAGCCAGACGATGAGGTTCGCGACCTCATCCGCGGTGCCCAGCCGGTTCATCGCATGCTTGCCGGC
>DSAI01000047.1 GCA_011372845.1 Actinomycetota bacterium | reverse complement strand
CGCGGCGCGACGTTCGTCAAGCCGCACCACGCTGCGCTCGCTGGCCAACGGCACGATACGTGAGACGCCGATCTCCGTGGCCTGGCGGACCACGGCGTCCATCTTCTCGCCCTTGGCGAGGCCCTGTACCAGCGTCACGCCGAACGACGCTCCGCCGGGCACCACGCCCACAGGCGCGCCTTCCACGGTCTCGCCCACGTGCGTGAGACGCACGCGGACGGCCTCGCCTGCGGCCACCACGACGATCTCGTCATCCTGCCCAAGACGCAGCACGTCCTTCAGGTGGTGCACGTCCTCGGCGGAGAGCGGCACCACGCCGCCACCATCGGGCATGGGAGCGCTGATGAAGAACCGGTGCAGCGTCATCGGGACATCACGGCGCTCAGGCGCCGAGCCAGTCGCGGATCTTGGAGAGCGGCGTGCGGTCGTCGCCCTTGCTGCCGGTGCCCATGCTCTCGCCGAGCTCCTCCAGCAACTCCCGCTGACGTTTGGTGAGCTTCTTGGGAGCGAGGACGTCCAGGTGCACCATGAAGTCGCCCCGGCCGCCGTCCATGCGCGGCATGCCCTTGCCCTTCACGCGTACCACATCGCCGGTGTGCACGCCGCCGCCGAACGGCACCTCCACATCGCCATCGAGCCCTGGAACCACGATGCGCCCTCCGAGCGACGCTTGCGCGATGTTGACGCCCGCCATCACGTGGAGGTCGTTGCCCTCGCGGTGGAGGAACTCGTGCGGCAGCACCCTGACCGTCACCAGCAGGTCGCCAGCACGGGCGCCTCGCACGCCGGCTTCGCCCTTGCCGGGGATGCGCAACGTGTAACCGTCGGGCACGCCTGCCGGCACGCTCACCCGCACCGTCTCGGTCTCGTTGGTGCGGCCCTGCCCGCCACAGGCGGAACACGGCTTGCCGATCACCGACCCCGTTGCGCCACACGTCCCGCACGGCGACATGCTCTCCATCACGCCGAGTATCGTGCGCCGCTGTGCGCGCTGCTGACCGGTGCCGTGACACGTGGGGCAGGTGCGCACCTCGCCCCCCTCGGCAGTGCCCGAGCCGCTGCACGTGGCGCACCTGGTGAGACGCGTGACGGTCACGTCCTTCTCCACACCCGCGCCCGCGTCCTCCAACGTGACGCTCGCCTGGGTGCGAAGGTCACGCCCGTTGGGGTTCGGCCGGTTCGCCGCGCCGCGCACGCCACCGAAGAAGACGCTGAACAGGTCGTCCACGCCGAAGAAGTCCCCGCTGAAGTCCTGTCCATAGCCGCCGGCCCGCGGATCGGCGGTGCCGAAGCGGTCGTAGCGCGCGCGCCTGTCGGGATCGGACAGAACCTCGTACGCCTCGTTTATGCGCTTGAACGCCTCCTCGGCGCCGTCGCCCACGTTCACATCAGGGTGCGTCTCGCGGGCCCGCTTGCGGAACGCCCGCTTGATCTCTTCCGCGCTCGCATCCCGGTCCACGCCGAGCAGCGTGTAGTAGTCCTCAGAACCCACGTAGCAGCCTCTCTTCTCCTCTTATGCGTCCAGCACGCCGGAAAGCGTGTCGGACACCGTCTTCACCGCCGACATCGCGCGCCGGTAGTCCATGCGCGTGGGCCCGATCACGCCCACGACGCCGCCCATCGCATCATCACCGTAACGGGCGGCCACGAAGCTCGTATGCCCGAGCGCGACCGACTGGTTCTCGTGACCGATGCGCACCTCCACATCCGGCGTGCGCATCACATCGGTGAGCACCTGCAGCATCGACAGCCCGTCCTCCAGCAACACCAGCAGCGGCCGCACCATCGTTGGATCGCTGAACTCCGGATGTGCGAGCAGCGCCGACACACCACCGGTCAGCACCCGGTCGGCATCCGCCTCGGCAAGGCAGTCGAGCACCTCGTCGACCGCCCGAAGCGCGATCGCCGATTCGCGCCCCGACATCTGCCCGATGCGTTCGCGGACCGACTCCGCAGCGGCGCCCACCGCGCCGTCGAGCGTATCTGACAGGTACGCTTCCACCGCGCTGAGCTCCTCGCGCGTGACATCGGCCTCGAACTCCATGGCGCGATCGGCCACCTGACCCGAGTCGGTGACCACGACCACCAGCGCCCTGCGGAGCGACAGCGGCACCAGCGTCACGCGCCTGATACGGGCGCGCCGCAGGGTGGGCGCGACCACCACCGCCACGTACGACGTAAGCCGCGACAACAGCGTGGACGTCTCGTGCAACACTTCGCCCAGCTCACGCTCTACGGTCTCGTAGTGGCGCCTGATCCGCTCGGCCTCAGGGGCCGGAAGCCCCATCACCCGCGGCCGGACCACATCGTCCACATACGCCCGGTACCCGCTGTCGGTGGGGATCCTCCCTGCCGAGACGTGCGGCTGGAAGACGTACCCCGTCTCTTCGAGGGCCGCCAACTCCGATCGCACCGTGGCCGGGCTGCAGCCCAACCCGTAGCGCTGCACAAGCACTTTGGATCCCACGGGCTGCACGCTCGCCACGTATTCGTCTACAAGGGCGGACAGCACGCTCCGCCGGCGGTCGTTCAGCATCTGGCCTCCTGGCACTCACGCCTCCCGAGTGCCAAACGATGATAGGGCGCGTGATTCCGGGGGTCAAACCGGCAGGGCACACGCCCTGCATCGCCGATCAGCGCCCGGCGTTCCAGATGCGCCCGAAGACCTCGTTGCCGAGAAGCCAGCCACGCGCGGTCGGCCGCCACCTGCCATCGTCGTGGCTCACCAGCCCGTCGTCGGCAAGCGACCGCATCACATCGGTCACCCCGGCGCGTTCCGCTGCCCCATCATCGATACCATCGGTCATCCGCATGCCGAGCATCGCGTCCTCGCGGGCGGCGTCGAGCGCCGTCAGCAGCTCGAGCGATGCCAGTGGCGAGGGTTGGTCGCCCGGGAACGGGTCGCTCACGTATGAGTAGCGGACGCGGGCCACGTCACGGCCATCGTCGGGAGCGAGCGTGCACGCCCGCGCATGCGCGACGTCGAGCATCCCGTGCGCGCCCCCACCCACCCCGATATACGGGCGTCCGGTCCAGTAGGCGGTGTTGTGCCGCGAGCGGTGTCCGGGCATCGCGTAGTTCGCCACCTCGTACCGTTCGAACCCGAGCGTCCCGAGCGAGCGGGCGGCGGCGTCCATGCCGTCGACGAGCGCGTCCTCGTCGGGAGCGTCGGCCGTACCGGCGGCGATCCGCGCGGCCAACGGCGTACCCTGCTCCACCGTGAGCGGATAGACTGACACGTGCACCGCGCCGGCCTCCACCACACCCTCGAGTGAGCGCTCCCATGTATCGGCGCTCACGCCGGGTATACCGCACATCAGATCGGCCGAAGGCTGCATGCCAGCCTCGGCGACACAGCGGAGCGCGGCGAGGGCGGATGCGCTGTCGTGCCGGCGGCCCAACCGCCGGAGGGCGTCATCGTCGAGCGACTGCACCCCTGCGCTCACGCGTGTGACGCCAGCGTCGGCGAGCGACTCCGCAAGCCCTGGCGTCAACGACTCAGGGTTGGCCTCCACCGTCACCTCGGCGTCATCGGCAAAGGGGACCATCGCCTGCACGCCCTTGATGAGCGTCACGAGCTCATCGCCGAGAACGGTAGGGGTGCCGCCGCCCAGGTACAACGTCTGTAGCGGGGCACGACGGACCTCGGGTATGAGCCATCCGCGCAGCAGCCCCAGCGTGTGACGCACCAGCCGGGGATGGTCCCCGGAACCCAGGTCCGAGCAGGAGTAGAAGCCACAGTACGCGCACTTGGAGCGGCATACCGGTACGTGGATGTACAGGTGCCTCGGAAGTGACGGACGTG
>DSAI01000220.1 GCA_011372845.1 Actinomycetota bacterium | reverse complement strand
CGAACTCCCCGCGCGGCGTCGGGTGGCCGGGGGTGCCCACCGCCACGCCGTACGTCTTGGCGAGAGCGCCGCGCTCGTACAGGTAGAGCCGGCGCTCGGAGATGTCCACGAGGATCGCGGGGCCGAGATCGGCCTCGGTCGTCGTGGGCTCCGTGCTGCGTACGACCGCCTGTACCGTCCGCTGGCCGTTCGTGAGCGCCGACCTGAGGATCTCGGCGGTGGCAGCGGTGTCCAGGGATACGCCGGTCCTCGACGGATGAACGACGATCGTGTCCGTCTCCAGGGTGAGAGCGGCGTCAGCGGCGGTCGTGTCTATCGAGGCGGCGGTACGTTCGAGCCAGGCGGCGGTACGTTCGAGCCAGGCGGCGAGCGCGTTTTCGTCAAGCGTGATGCTGAGATCCGAGGAGCCGCCGGACTCCCGCTCCGCGAATCGGCCGGCCACGCGCTCGGCGAGCGTCGAAGCCACTCTCGGCTGGAAGGCGGTCGCCGCCATGGCGTCGACGTCGACCGCGACCATGGATGCGGCGTCGAGCGTGAACGAACGGTCGCCATGACGGACGGTGATCGGATCGGCCAGCGGCGCTGCCACATCGCGCGCTATGTGCTCCTGCGCCGCCTGACGTGTCATCCGCGACACGTCGACCCCGGCGATGGTCGAGCCCGGTGGCGGGATCTCGCGGGTACGCCAGTCGTCGGCAACGGCAACAGCACCCCCGCCGGCAGCTGCGAAAAGGAGGAGGGATGCGATGAGTGCGGTTATCCGTAGTGGAAGCGACGCCCGTGCATGTATGCTCCTTGCAGGTGGGAGCGGCCGTTCACGTGCCGCATATTCTACAATGGGATCGTCCTGTGTGAAGACCGGGCACGTTCATGGGCCGGGGGGTTCGATGCATCAAGGGGCGGGGGAGGACATCAACCGCGGCAGCCTCGAGCGGTTGTTGGCCAAAGTGATGAGCGATCGAGGCCTCGATCTCGGCCAGTTTCGTGCGCGATATGTGGAGCGGCGGGTCAACGTGCGCCTCAATGCGCTCGGCCTGACCACGTATCGGCAGTACGCCGCGTATCTCGATGCGCATCCTGAGGAGTACGCACGGCTGCTTGACACGCTCACGATCAACGTGACGCAGTTCTTCCGCGACCCCGATGTGTACCAGCTGTTCAGAGATGAGGTCCTTCCCGCGGTGGTGTCGGCGAAGCAGCAGCGCAAGCAGCGGCTCCTGCGGATATGGTCTGCGGGATGCGCTACGGGCCAGGAGCCGTATTCGCTCGCGATGTCTGCGCTCGATGCGATCGAACGTCTCGACGCCGGAACGATGCTGCCGACGGTCATCGGTACGGACATCGACCCCGTTGCGTTGGCCACCGCCAAGGCGGGCGAGTACCCGGCCAAGGAGATCGCGCATATCCCTGAACCCGACCGCACGCGGTACGTGGAGGTCGATGGCGACAGGATGCGCATGCGCCAGAGCGTGAAGGACATCGTATGGTTCCAGTACCTCAACCTCTTCGAGAACCCGCCGATACATGGGGTTGACGTGGTGTTTTGTCGCAACGTGTTCATCTACTTCAACCGGAGCGACCAGGAGCGGCTGCTCAACGCGTTCTGGGAGTCGCTCACGCGGGGAGGCTATCTGGTGCTCGGGCGTTCCGAGCGTCTCACGCCTCAGGTATCGGAGCGGTTCGTGTTGGTGGACAGCAGGCAGCGCATCTACCAGAAGCCGCGGGGACTGCAGTATCGATAAGGGTTTGCTATCGTTGACCGATGAGCATCGTGTCACGTGGCACAAGCCGAGGAGGGTCCGTATGACCGAGATGAACCGCGCCAGCCAGATGAAGCGTGGGTTGTCATTCACCTTCATGCTTCTCACGTGGATCACGGTCGGGCCTACGGTGCTCGTCGGCCTCACGGCGACAGGGCTGTTCGCGCTCTACACACTCGACATGCCGTTCGAGACGCTGCGCTCGGTAGCGCTCTTCGGCGCCATCGCGATGGCGATCTGCGCGGTTCCCGGGTCGCTCGCGTGGCAGGCAGCGTTCAAGAAGCGGGTGTTGGAACCGCTCCGGGACCTCGGCTCGGTCATGGTCGAGGCGGGTGGAGGCGACCTCACCGTTCGCGCGGACGCTCCGCACGATGATGAGATCGGCCTGCTGGTAACCGAGTGCAACGGGCTGATCGCGTCGCTGGCCGATATCGCCAGCCAGGTAAGGATCTCGGCCGAGTCGGTCACCAACGCGGCCACGCAGCTGTCCGCGTCTTCCGAGGAGATCAACGCCTCGTCGATGGAGATCTCGTCGTCGGTGCAGCAGATAGCACACGGCGCAGAACTCCAGTCGAGGAAGGTCGAGGAGACCACCGCCGCGATGGAGTCGATCTCCACGAGCGTAACCGATATCGCGGACCGCGCCATGGACGCCAGCCGCACGAGCGACGCCGCGGCTCAGGTAGCGCTTGCCGGCGAGCAGTCCAACGAAGAAGCCATAGCGAAGATCAACGAGGTGCTCGAGGCCATCCTGGTCCTCGCCGATTCGGTGGAGAAGCTGGGTAAGCGCTCAAGCGAGATCGGACAGATCGTCGACGTGATCACCACGATCGCCGACCAGACTAACCTCCTTTCGCTCAACGCCGCGATAGAGGCGGCGCGCGCCGGCGAGTCGGGCCGGGGCTTCTCGGTGGTGGCCGAAGAGGTGCGCAAGCTCGCGGAGGGCTCCGGCAAGGCCGCCGAGCAGATCGGCGAGCTCATCAAGGAGGTCCAGGCGGAGACCGCGAACGCCATCAAATACATGGAGATCGGCACCAACGAGGTGCGTCTCGGCGCCGAGGTGGTCTCGCGCAGCGGCGACGCGCTCCGGCAGATCACCGAGGCGGTCACCAGGACCGCGCAGCTCGCCCAGCATATCGCCGACACCACAGCGGAGCAGGCGAAGCGTACCGTTGATGTCGACAGGGCGATGCACGACATAGCGGCTGTGGTGGAGGAGAACGCGGCGAGTGCCCAGGAGACTGCCGCGGCAGCCGAACAGCAGACGGCGTGCATGGAGGAGATATCCTCCTCGGCCCAGGATCTGGCCGACATGGCCCATCGTCTTGAGGAGTCCACCCTGCAGTTCCGTTTGGGAGAGGCGGACGCGTGATCGAGCCTGTTGCGAGCGAAGTGCGGCAGTACGTGCTGTTCAGTCTGTGCGAGGAGGAGTACGGGCTGCCGATCTCCGCTGTGCGCAGCGTGATCAGGTACGAGGATCCCACTCCCGTGCCCAGGGCTCCTGAGGGCGTGGAGGGCGTGTTCAACCTGCGGGGGCAGATCCTTCCGCTCGTCGATCTCGGGCGGCAGTTGCGGGGGCGTCCCCTGGAGCCCACGACGCACTCGCGCATCATCGTCGCCGATGGTGGCGTGGGCGGCGTGGGCCTTGCGGTCGACCGGGTCCATGAGGTGGCGCGTATCCCCGTCGACGATGTCAAGCCCGCGCCTGCAGCTGCTGTCACCAGCGTGATGAGCGACGCGTTCGAGGGTGTCGCCACGTACAACGACCGGCTGATCATCCTGCTCGATGCGGAGAAGGCGCTACCCAGGCCGGCCCTCCCGTCTGCCGGCACAGTCCAGGAAGGTGGCCTCGATGCCTAGGTCCGTGCTCGTCGTCGACGACGCTGCGTTCATGCGCATGATGATCCGGGACATCCTGTCCCGGGAGGGCTACGTCATCTATGAGGCGGTCAACGGCCGCGATGCGGTGGAGAAGTACCACGAGGTGCACCCCGACCTCGTCACCATGGACATCACGATGCCGGGTATGAGCGGACTCGAAGCCCTTCAGACGAT